>JAUVAJ010000008.1 GCA_030591795.1 Desulfuromonadales bacterium
AATCAACACTGGAGCATGTTGCGCCGCGCTGCCGCGCTCGGAAAACAGAATAAAAGCCGGCCGGGCAAACAGCATCACCAGAAAAAACAGGAACATCAGAGGAATTAAGATTCCACCACCGCCGCGCTGCGCTGAACCGTGACCGATATGCACGCCTGAGGTCATGCCGCGTGTGGCGATGGCGATACCAACCAAAAGCCCGAGCAACCCGGACCAGGTGGTCAGGTCACCGGCCGTCAGACGTAGAAACAATTTGATCGGGCAACCGATAAACACCGTACAGCCGACGATCAGGAAGAATCCGGCCATAAACCGGAAAATTGGTGCCTTGCCGCCACGGGTCTTGAATTCCTTGCCGAGCATGGCACTCGCCATGGCTCCGAGCACAAATCCGGGCAGCTCCGGTCGAATATACTGCATGCGTACATCCGGATGAAGGCCAAGGGCACCGGCTGTGTTTTCAAGGAAGCAGGAGACACAGATGCCAGAGTGTTCCGGGTTGCCCCAATAAGCGAGCAGCACCCCGAGTACACCAAGGATAGTCCCTGAAACAACCACCAGCCAGAAATGGCGATCTGCGAGTAAAGCGCTCATTCGCAGCCTCCAGCCAGCCGACTCTGCAGATAATACAAATTCTTCAACGCCGCGTTCCAGGTGCGACTATCAGGAGACCGGTCTAATCTTGCCTTGGCAGCTGGCAGCTGCTTTGCCACCAGAGCCGCAATCTCTTCATGCCGTCCGAGCAGGCTCTTTTCGTCGATGTAGTCACCATTCTGACGCACACCGAGTACATACGCTTTAATTCCTTCAGCAATCGCACCCTGCTCGACCAACAAGGCGCCGCGTAAAATTGCAGCATGCGCCTCACCGGGGAAATCCCGCTCGAGTTCTTCCAGCTTCAACAACGCCTCGGTCCGCTTACCTGCCAGAGTCAACTCTTCGACCGGGCCGTAGGTCTCGAGCAAAAAAGCCACCTTGGCCTTCTCTTGCAAGGCCAACTCGAGTCGTTTGTCCTGTTTCCTGATCGCCGTGCCATCGGCAGACGAGGAGACCAGCAGATATACAGCAGCAACAACAACTCCTGCAAAAGCGAGCCAGTGCAATCTGTCAAAAAAATCACGAAACACGTTTAGAACTCCTGATAAGGCGGCATATTGGCACTTTTCGCCATCCGCCGGATCGGATCGTAGTCCGCATCTTCGAGCTGGTCAAAACCATCAATCCAGGCTGAATCGAGGACTTTGACTACCTCACCCAGATACTCAACGGTTGAGTCGGGTGTCAGGTCAAGCAGGACAGACCGGAATCGCTGGGCCAGATCCTCCGGAATTTCACGCGCCGCGCCAAAAGTACAATAGGGAAAGATTTCGCTCTCGGCGATGACATTGAAATCGTCTGCCCTGATCTTGCCATCACGAATCATCAACTCCAGATCAAGCGACGGCGCTGCGGCTACGTCATATTTGCCAAAGTAGACGCCATAGACCACCTTCTCGTGTTTAAAAGAACCCCGGGGAATCCCGTAATAAGCGAGATCCTGCTCCGGGTCAATGCCGGCCTGCAGCATCAGATCGTACTGGGCCATAAACCCGGAAGGGGCAAGCTGCGGACCGAACAATAGATACTTGTCCTTGAGATCTTCCATTGTTTTGATGCCGCTCCCCTTACGGGAGATGATGGCCCCGGCAGTCCTGGCGCCATACTGGCCACGCTTTTCTGTCGCCAGTAACCGCAGATTCTTGTGTTCACGCAAGATAATGTAAACCAATGAATTGGAATGGGTAAATGCGAATTCACCTTTCTCGAAACGCTCGGCGAATTCCTGGGTATCGACTGAGACCAACTCAAAATCGATATTGAGTTGCTGCGACAGATACTCATTCAGCGGACCAAAGCGCTCCTTGGTTTCAGCTTCACTGTTGCAGTTCATGTAGCCGATTCGCATTTTTGGTCGTTCTTTAACTGAGTCGCAACCGCTCAATATAGAACCGAACAAAAACAGAAGAACGAGACTGGATGATAATTTAAATATTGTTGTAAAACTGTAATGCATATCGGTTACCTCATAATATTCAATCTAACGCTCGGCCCAGACCGGGAGCGCTGTTAGCGGATTCACAACATTGACTAACCCGAGACCAGGGCGATCACTGCCATCACGAATCAGATCGTCAATCTCGGCCGGTACTGCAGTCCCCCACCAATTGCCACTGATTTGCACATCTGACGATCCGTCATTGATCAAAGCAAACAGATCGTTGTTGGTGATCTGGTTATCATGCAAGCTCAGTTCAGCATCAAGCAGACGTACCCCGGCGCGGCCATTTCCGGTAATGCGTGACGCGGTTACTTCAGCCTTGGAGTCCTCGGCAAACAGGCCGTGTTCGCTATTGCCGACAAGAGTTGATCGGTCGATCGAACCGGAGCTCCGTTGCAGATAAAGTCCACGTCGGTTATTGATTATGCTTACCCTGCGCAACTCAATAATCGACTCTTTAAAGTTGAGACCATTGATCAGGTTATTCTCAATTAAAGTATCAGTCATGGTGACCTGACTATGGACACAGCGCATGCCCCAATAGCTGCCACGAACAATGGAATCGGTGATCGTTACGGTCGAATCGCGAAATTGAATACCATTCAGGTTGTCGCTGAACAGGCACGAATCGATTTGGATATCTGACTCCTGAAATTGTGCACCACGCCGGTTGTTGACAAACAGCGAATGATCGAGCCGCGCCCGGCCAAAATGGGCGTGAAAGCCACGGTACGCATATTCGACCCGGCAGTGCTGAAGCAGGTTTTCCGACATCGACGCCATCATGTTGATTGCGCCCCAGTCGCCCGATACCGGCGTCGATTCCGCCGAAGTGAACAGGATCGGTTGTTCGGCAGTTCCCAGAGCCAGAAAATGCCCCTGAATAAACAGTTCATGTTCGCCAATCTGGTCATTATTACTGTCGAACCGGGTAAATCGAACTGTTGTTCCAGGCCGGAGTTCCAGAGTTACTCCGGGCGCCACGGTCAGAACACCATCGATCAGGACATCACCATCCCAGACCGTATCCTTCCAGATGGTATTTTCCCCGACATAATTCTGACCAGCCAAAGCCGGGACGGTTGTAAAAACAAGAAATATGAACACCAGCAGCCGCTGCATCATTGCACCACCTGCCGTTCCGGCAATGCATGCCATTCTTTTATGTTGTCGAGTAGCTGCAATCCGGCCGCGGCAGGTTTAACTATCGACACCAAGCCTATGGCATTTTGTTCAGCGCGGTTGCCTGTCAACTTCGGTCTGCTCGACCGGTCGATATAAACACCCTCTTCCGCATTTTGACTGATAACGTTTGCATTCAGCGTCGGTGTAGCGCCATTCCAGATAAACAGACCACCTTCGCCGTTGCTTATCTGATTACGTTCAAGCAACGGTGATCCACCTTGAATGACCAGTCCGTAACGATTTTGCTCCAGCCGGCAATCAGTCAAAACCAGCTCCGCTGCAACCAACAACAGCCCGGACTCGGCACCATTGATTCGGGCATGCTTGACCGACGAGGCCCTGACGTTGTCGAGTAATAATCCCGCCCAGGCCGGGTCATCAGCAGATGCCGGTTCTTCCGGGGCGATCACTACCGGTGCATCAGCGGTCCCTTCAATCAGGATAGTTCCACGAACCAGCAGTTCGGTCATTGAAGAGAGGAATTCCGGGTCGATCTTGGTAAACTCCGCCCGCCGCACCAAAATGGTAGTCCCCGGTTTGATCACCAGCCGACTCCCTTCAGGAATCAACAGATCACTGACCAGCAGATACTCACCACTCAGCACCGTTTCGCCGACCATAACACCGCCAAGCTCGACGACCGCAGCCAGGTTCGCCGATGATTGGGCTTCCGGCGGCGGCGCGACCGGGGCACAGGCAAATAGATACAAACTTATGAGAGCGACGATCAAGCGCATCAGATCCATCTCCGATCGATCAGAAACTGTCGAACAACATCCATTGCCAACTCGCCGGCTACAACTTTTTCGGTCAAGACGGCCACATCGACAGCGGTCAACTTTGCCTCAAGTCGAACCAGCGTTGGCCGAACAGTTGTAAACTGTATATCGCGATCAATCCTGGGACCACTGATCAGAGTCGGCAGGCCATCAATACTCATCAATAGAACAGTCTCCGGGCCAGGTTTATCAGTAAAAGAAAAATCTATTTTCTCTTCGCTGATTTCCGTAGCCGGGTCGAGCCCATCAAGTGGTATCCGGACGACATCGGTACCGGTTGTCTCTTTTACATAAATCGCGACAAACGAAGCCATAACCTGGCCGGTAGCGTCAGCATCGATGCCGAGATACAGCTTCGGACCGAAACAAGCCAGAACCGGCACAGCAACAAGCAGCAACAGCAGGATGCTCAAAATTTTGTTCAACGCACGAATAGCCATTCAATCACCGTAGAAAAATAACAACCGGCCGGAACCAACACCGATACCAGTGCGGCCGGCAAATAACCTGCTCGACTTTGACGCAGCGCAATACGCCTGGCAACCAGAAACGACAGCAGAACTCCTGCGAGCAGCAGCAACAGTGCCACCCACTTGAGAATATCGAGCGGCAATAAAACACCCGGAGCGCTGACCGTCTGCATAACGTTCATAGCCAGAAAACTTTTAACGCCGGTGGTATCGATCAGGGCAAACGCCAAGTAACCGGCTTTAGCGTTGATCTTGACAATCGCCAGGACAGCATGAGCCGCCAGAAGCATCGGAATCATCGGCAACGCCAGCAGGCCGATCGAACTCCAGAAACCGGATTCTGCATCTTGAACCGGTGTTTCCGGATCGCTGACCGGACGGTCAACCGATGTTGTTTTAATTGCCGCTACGCGTAGCACCAGATAGCCAGGCAACATAAACAAAATCGGCAGCAACAGCGCAATCCAGAGGGCGGCCAGAACATAGTAACCGGGATCCTGCCAGCCAAGCAGTTGAGCCGTCTCCTGTGGCAACCAGAAGATCAGGTTGCGCAGTTCAACATAAACCTTACTGAAGTTAGCCGTGAGCATGCCGAGCAGAACCAGAAAGAACAAGGTTTCGCTCTTGCGCAAGCCGTGAGCAATATCTGCAAGCCAGGGACGAAAACCAAGCTTGATGTTATCCTTATCGCAATTTTGTAGACAGTTCAGGCAGAGCGTACAATCAACGCTATCAGCCAACTCTGCCGGGACCAGATCGACCGGGCAACCATCGAGACGACGATGCTGGTAGAGAATATGACCGCCGAGTTGGTGACGTTGCCAGTCTTCAGGTTCCGACACACAGCGTTGACTGTCACAGCCGGTACAGGTCGACTGTTCCTTGACTCGCAACTGGAATGGCGCAACCCGGGCGTAAAGACCAAACACCGCCCCGGCCGGGCAAAACATAGTACAAAAAGCTCGCTGCCGAAACAGTAAGCCCGCGCCAATTGCCAACACCAGACATAGGGTCAACAAAATAGCGGTATAATCCGGAAACCGGTGCAGTCTGAAAAAATAGACCGATAGTTGCAACGCAACCAGCACGATGGTAACCGGGATAAAATTACGCAACCAGACCGGCATATCACGCCGTAAGCCAAAACGTGAAGCTATACCGTTCAACCACCCCAGTGGACAGACTGCACACCAGAGACGGCCGAATAGAAGCGCGACAAAAACAATCCCCATCAGCCACCAGACCCAGAACAGATGGCTGGTCAGGTTGGTATACATCAACGGATCCGGCACCGTAAGACCGGGAATGGCATGTTGGTGCCAGCCCCAGGCAATCATCGCTACCGTAAGCACCAATCCCGCCAGACGGACCAATCGCCAGGTCCAACCGAATCGGAGAACAGCGCCTAAAACGGGTATGTTAAAAAGATTATCAAACATAATAGCCAGACTCAGTAATCAGAAACTCACAAAAACAACTATTTAATATGACTTAGATGGCTAAGTAAAAATTTCGTCCAACAAGGCGTAGAGATTTTTTCAGGGGCGAAGGCATACACCAGTATGTCAAGGTCCTGAAAAAACGCTACAACGCAGTTGGGCGGACTTTGTGCGACGCCATTAGTGGTAGACGTTGTAGGGTGCGACCATTTCGCCAGACGCGTCCCGATAATTAACAGCATGACCGGTAATCATCGACAACGAACGGGCCGACCATTCCCGGACAACCAACACCTGATCATCAAGACAAAGCCGCAACGGTGCTTCAGCCGCTACACTACCGACCGGGCCAAGAGCCATCGCTGCGTTCATTCTTACCTGCCACTCCTGATCAGACAAACCAATAATTAAAGCTTGCTCGGCACGTGGATCACGCAACTTGCCAAGGGCCAGAAACGCCTCACTGCGCACCGGTCCGGAGACCTGGGTCAATAACGGCTCAAGTGCACGACGATCACCGATATCACCGAGCGCACGGATAACCGCGGCATCGACACGCTCAGAAGCAGTGCCGAGCGACGCGATCAACACATCAACAGCGCTCTGGTTAAACTTTATCAGGGAACGGGTTGCATAACGCCGCACCAGCAGCACTTCGTCATCCAGAGCCCTGATCAATGCGGGGATGCCATCCGGATGGCCGATTTCACCAAGCGCCATGGCGGCCACATACCGCCGCGTGAAGGTTGTATCAGCCAACACCGCAACAATCGCCGGCACCGCCTGTTGAACCTTGAGTGTACCGAGCGCAGCAATCACCCGTTCACGCTGTTCCGTATTCACGGAGCTGACATATTCCAGCAGCGGCTCGACAACCGCATCACCAGATTCGATTACAATCTGATAGACCCGATCATTGACCTCCGGGCTCGCTGTAGCAAACAGTTTGACCAGCTCCCGTCCGGCCTCGACATCTCCGCCCCGGGCTTGTCCGGCAAGGAGATCAAGATCAAGAGCGCTCTGGTTCTGACAAGCAGAAACCAGCAGCAGCATGATCAGAATAGAAAATAGTCTTTGCATTACCAGACCTTGGTTACCGTTATGTCAACATTGTTGAGGATTTTCTTATCCTCGATGACCACCGCCGACGGCTCTATAGTTCCCTGATCATAACGACCGTAAAGATCTCCGAGTTTTGGTGGCCCACCGAACTTGTCACGTGCGGCCAGATAGTAGGTTCCGCCTTTCGGAAGGTAAATCAGGTAACTGCCATCAGGTGCGGTTTGCTCTGAAACAAATTTTGGTCGCTCAGACATCTGCACATGATCGTAAACATGAATTCTGGCCCCTTCCACCGGATTACCATCACTATCGAGAATTCGTCCGGAGAGACCGGTCTGTGTAGCCAGGACCTCTTCGGTCAACCGGCGAGTATCACCAACCTTGGGCGGTGCAACGATGGTTATATCCTGCTGTTTACCACTGACTGTCAGGTCGATAAACTCGCTGCGATTATCACCGGCCAGAACCGGGCCTGAAAGTTCGCCATTCTGGCGTTTGCGCGCCACAACCACATACTCGCCTGGCGGTAATGCCAGAGCGAAGCTACCGTCGGCATCAGTCAATCTGGATGCAGCGAAAGCCGGACCATAAAGATCCATCCCTTTTTTATAAACATAGAGTGTTGTCCCCTCGAGTGGCACAACAATTGTCCCGCTGATCTGGCCCAATTCCGGACTGGACTGATCAACGGCTTGCTCGGTACAGCCTGACAGCAGCCCAACAGCAAGCATCAACATCAACAATAAACGAAATCGCATAACTATTCATCTCCCTGAATAACCACAACATCACGCGGCATCAACACCAAGCGCTCCTCAGACTTTGAGGCAAAATGCTGCGCCAGCGTATTATCCATAATTGACAAGCCAAACGCGACCCCTGATTCATCGCCCGGCATAAACACCACATCTTTCGGATCGGCCGTGTTGAGTTGGCGATGCAAGACAACAATCCAGCGCCCCTGCTCGTGGCGGGCATAAGCAGCAACATCGGCCCGACTGCCGACCGGACGATCAGTAAGGTAGCCAGGGGCGGTAGAGCCAGCAACCCGGAAAGTCGAATCAATAGTCTCACCCGAGATATCGAGCAATGGTAAATCGCCAGTACTGAACGGTTGGCTATTCGACCCGGCAGAAAAATATTCCGAATTTGGCCGAAACAGCTCCCCGGGAATATCACCATGCATCCCCTTGGCATCGATCAGTCGATCATCAGCAAAGCCGAGCCTGCCCGTACGACCAGCCTTCCAGTTCCATAGATCAAGCGTGGCATCTGGTCGCGCCAGCTTCATCTTGTTGCTGGCATGAAAGTTATCACCGGAGACACCGAAATCACTGATGTGACAAGCATGCGCACAGGTAAAACGGGGAAATGTGTCACGTGAATCCCACAGTAAGCCAAAGCCGTCTTCGAACGCAGTGCCAGAAGCCGAGGTGCTCCCGTCAAATGTCCACTGCCGCATGGCGCTGTCCGCTGTTGCATCCTGCCACTCAAGCCGTAAGAACAAAACATTATCGGTATAAAAAGCGCGGATATCAACGACAACCGGCTCTGGCAATGCCGAACCATGGTGACACGAGGCGGTTGAGGTGTGAACTATATCTTCATCGATATCGCCGAGACGTTCTGGTTCGTTCTTCTGTCCGCCACGGGTCACCACCAGACGCGGTAAGGCTCTGGCCCAGTCAGCATCAGTCGGTACTGCCTCAAGGTGCAAGGCATACAATCGATCGACCGGGATATTACTGTCGGCATTATAGACGCCAAAACCGCAGCTCAATACCAGAACAATAATGATGATGCTTAAGGATAATCGACTCGGCATGTTACTCCACAATCTCTCGTATAAATTAAGCCTGTAACCGGATTACTGGCGGAGACAAAACAGACAACAAAGATTAAAGAGCAAATTGCATACCAGTTTACAGAAATAAATAAGCGCAAAAAAGCCGTGAATACGGGAACATAAACACGTAAACACGGCAAAAATGACGATTTTCTGTCAACTGTTAGTCAGACGAGACCATATTTCTGCATTTTATAGCGTAAAGTTGTCCGCTTGATACCGAGGACATCCGCCGCTTTGGTCTGTGAACCGGCATGACGGCGCAAGGTCTGCACGATCAGTTGACGTTCAAAATCTTCAAGAATTTCAGTCAGATTCCCGTCCTGCCCCGGAACTGTCACACATATGCTTGAATCATCCTGCAGGCCCTGGGGAAAATCGAGCGGGGTCAGAATCGAGCCTTTGGCCAACACTACAGCCCGCTCGATTACATTCTGCAGTTCCCGTACATTACCTGGCCATTCATAGGCGAGCAGACAACTCAATGCCCGGGGGGAGATATCCTCAACTTTTTTTCCGGTATCAGCAGCATAATGGCCAACAAAATGTCGAGCCAGAGATTCGATATCCTCACGCCGATCACGTAGCGGCGGCATGTGAATATTGACTACATTCAGGCGATAATAAAGATCCTCGCGAAACAGGCCGTCCCGCACATCATCTTCGAGTTTCCTGTTTGTCGCAGCGACCAGACGAACATCACAACGAATGGTCCTTGAACCGCCAACCCGTTCGAATTCCTGTTCCTGAAGTACACGCAGCAGCTTTAACTGGGCCGCCTGGCTCATCTCGCCGACCTCATCAATAAACAACGTGCCTTTATCGGCCAGTTCAAACCGCCCCTTTTTACTGTTTGTTGCCCCGGTAAAAGCACCTTTTTCGTGGCCGAACAGTTCACTTTCCAGTAGATTCTCTGGTAAAGCAGCACAGTTAAGGACTATGAACGGTTTCTCCCTCCGTGCAGAGCTGTAATGCACCGAACGTGCGACCAGTTCCTTGCCGGTGCCACTCTCACCGGTTATCAGTACGTTGGCGTTGGAGGCTGCAACAGCAGAGGTCATCTCGAAAACCTGCTGCATTGCAACCGATTTACCGGAGACACCGGTAAAGCTATAACGTCCATCGAGCTGCTCGTGCAAGTAGCGATTTTCAGCCAGCAGACGCTCATGCTCGAACAGTTTGGCTACAGTAAGGTGAATTTCGTCGGTTTCAAAAGGTTTGGTAATGTAATCATAAGCACCGGCACGCAGCGCCTGAACGGCACTTTCGACCGTACCATAAGCGGTAATAACAATGATCGGCAGAACCGGATCAAACGACTTGACCTCATTCAGAAGTTCCAGACCATCCATGCCCGGCATTTTAATATCGGTGATAACAAGATCGAAGGTGTCGGATTCAACCAGAGCGAGTGCCTCTTCGCCACTCCCGGCAATCACGGCATCATAGCCATGCTTGATGAGAACCCGGGCGAGCAGTTTGCGCATACCCTCTTCGTCGTCGACAATGAGAATTTTTTCGCTGGCCATTCTATTCCGGTTTTTTCTGGAAGCAGACCCAGTCCTTACCGAGGGCTTTAGCTTTGTAGAGCATGTCATCGACGACATGCAGGAGGGCGACATCATCCTTGCCGTCACGGGGGAAGGTAGCAACCCCCATACTTACGGTTACGGTGTGTTCGGGATCTATCTCTGCCAGAAAACGTTTAGAGTTATCACGAATCGACTCAGCGATCCGATTTGCGGCAATCACCCCCGGTGTAATACCGGTTTCCGGCAGGATAGCGACAAACTCTTCGCCACCATAGCGGAAGGAAAAATCACAGTCGCGCAATGTCTGGCGCATGATACAACCGATTGCGGCAAGAACTTTATCACCGGCGGGATGGCCGTACTTATCATTAAATTGTTTGAAATTATCTATATCATACATGATCATCGTCATTTTCTTGTCGTAACGATCAGCACGCGACAATTCCTCTTTCAGCATCTGCTTGAACTGCCGGTGATTATAAAGGTTAGTCAGACCATCGGTACAGGCGAGTTTTTGCGTCTCTTCATGAAGTTGGGCGTTATTGATACTCATCGAGGCAAATGAAGCGAGGATGCTCAACGCCCGGAGCCGGTGCTCGCGAAACTGGCGTGGCACAAAATCATCGACATACAGAATGCCGACTATTTTATCCTGAATTTTAAGCGGCACGGCAATCAGGGAGCGGATTTTTTCATCGACAGCAAGAGGGTTTTTAAAAAAATCGACCTTTTCTGTATCCTCAACCACAAACAGTTCACCCTGCTCAAGGATATGATGAGTTAATCCGCCGGGCTTTACCAGCCAGCGATCCTTGGTTGTAAACTCGGAACTCAAACCGGAGTGAACGCGCAGCTGCACACTCGAAACAGACTCGTCATAGAGGGCAATACTTCCGGCCGGGGCCTCCATGATCGCCATGGCGCCACTCAATATCACATTAAGAACTTCGTCGAGGTCAAGCGAAGAGACAACAACCTGTGCGACGGAGAGAATTTCCCGCATCTCCCGCAGCTCATCTTCAATTCTTTTTTGGTCATCCATTGCAGTGCTACTCATAAAATCCAGTAATTCCTTTTTAGTGAAACTATTGTATTAACATTGTTAAATAACATAAAGTTAATTATTTTGTAAATAAATTAACCTGTTTTCAAGTCTTTATCTAATATTTGTGGCTACTGAATCTGTTTCGCAAAATCACCTTAATGCTAAATTACTGAAATAACTGATCAAATTATTTTTAATTTTGTCGCCCTTGACGGGTACGACATATTGTGGTTTAACTTTACCTTCCACACAACATGAAGTGTCAGTTTGACCGATACAGACATGAGACTTATCCGTGTGAGTTTTTAATCTAAGTCCATCTATTGTTTCTTCAACCTTTTGCAGCAATATTCTCTCTGGGGGAGATCATGACAGCCAAAGCAGCCAGTAAAAAATCGACGGCAAAACTGCCGCTAACCGCCAACGCCATCACGGTTCTTGAACGTCGTTACCTGAAGCGTAACCAGGAAGGCAAGCCGCTCGAAACCGTAGCCGAAATGTTCAAACGGGTTGCCGACGCTATCGCCTCGGCTGAAGATCGTCTACAAACTGGACAAGACAGCAAGGCTCTGTCGAAAAAATTCTACCGGATGATGACCGAGCTTGAGTTCCTCCCCAACTCACCGACCCTGATGAATGCCGGTCGTGAGCTTGGTCAGCTCTCGGCCTGTTTCGTACTGCCGGTCGGTGATTCGATGGAGAGCATTTTCGAGGCGATCAAGAATACCGCCCTGATCCATAAAAGTGGCGGTGGTACCGGCTTTTCTTTCTCGCAGATTCGCCCGGCCAACGATATCGTCAAATCGACCAGCGGCGTCTCTTCCGGCCCCCTCTCCTTCATGAATGTGTTCGATGCCGCGACTGAAACCATTAAGCAAGGTGGCACCCGCCGTGGCGCCAACATGGGTATCCTGCGCATCGATCATCCCGATATCATGGATTTCATCATGTGCAAACGGGATCAGACGGTGCTGACCAACTTCAACATCTCCGTCGGCATGACCGAAGCCTTCATGGAAGCGGTCGAAAATGATGGCGAATACGACATCATCAGCCCGCGTGACGGCAGTAAAGTCAAATCGATGCCGGCGCGCAAGGTGTTTGAACATATTGTCGATATGGCCTGGTCGAACGGCGAGCCCGGCATCATTTTCCTCGACCGCCTCAATCGCGACAACCCGACGCCGGATATCGGTGAATACGAAAGCACTAATCCATGCGGTGAGCAGCCGCTGCTGCCGTATGAGTCATGCAACCTCGGTTCGATCAACCTGAACAAGATGCTCAAGGGTGATGAAATTGACTGGGACAAGCTGAAAGATACGGTCGAGACCGCCACCCGCTTCCTCGACAATGTCATCGAAGTCAATAACTACCCACTCAAAGAGATTGATGAGATGACCCGCGCCAACCGCAAGATCGGTCTTGGCGTCATGGGCTGGGCCGACCTGCTGATCATACTTGGTATCCCTTACGGCAGCGATGAAGCGGTTGAGCTCGGTGAAAAGGTGATGAAGTTCATCACCGATTCCTCGCGCGACTATTCTGTCATATTGGCTGAAGAACGCGGCACCTTCCCGAATTTCAAGGGGAGCACCTTTGACGTAAAAGGTGGCAAAAAAGTCCGCAATTCGACCAGTACCACCATCGCCCCGACCGGCACCATTTCAATCATTGCCAACTCGTCGAGCGGTGTCGAGCCGCTGTTTGCGGTCTCCTATGTCCGCCAGGTACTTGATAATGACAAACTGATTGAAGTCAATCCGATGTTTGAAAAAATCGCCAAAGAACGCGGGTTTTTCTCCAAAGAGCTCATGGAAAAGATAGCCGAGCATGGCACCCTGCACGGCATTACCGAGGTACCGGAGGATGTTCGCAATATCTTCCTGACCGCACACGATATTTCGCCTGAAGAGCACATCAAGATGCAGGCGGCTTTCCAGAAGTACACCGACAATGCCGTATCCAAAACTGTCAACTTCTCTAACAGCGCCACTCGCGACGATGTTGAAACTGTCTATCGCCTCGCCTATACCACCGGCTGTAAAGGCGTGACCATCTACCGCGATGGCAGTCGTGACATGCAGGTGCTTTCGGTCGGCAAAACAGCAGAAAAGCCGGAGGATACAGTACCATTTGAATCGGCCAAGTCCCGGCGCAAGCGCGAGCGGCCACGGGCTCTGAAAGGCTCGACCTACCAGATGGAGACCGGCTGTGGCCCGCTCTATATCACCGTCAATGAAGACGAGCGCGGCGTATTTGAGCTCTTCACCACCATGGGCAAAGCCGGCGGTTGTGCCGCCAGTCAGTGTGAAGCGATCGGCCGACTGGTTTCACTCGCCTGGCGCAGCGGCGTTCAGGCTCGCCAGACGGTCAAGCAGATGATCGGCATCACCTGCCACAAACCATCCGGATTCGGCAACAACCGCATCACCTCCTGTTCCGATGCTGTCGCCAAAGCGATCCAGATGCATATGGCTGACCATGAGGACGCCTACACCCATGTCACCAACGGTGGCGCCTGCCCCGATTGCGGCGGGCCGGTCGAGCACGAAGGCGGCTGCTGTGTTTGCCATTCCTGCGGGTACTCAGAGTGCGCGTAACTATCCACTGAATCTAAACATTTCTATTAAATTGTGGCAGCTCGGAGTTTATCCGGGCTGCCATTTTTGTGTCACCTGTATTCTATTTTGCGCGAAGACTGTGCAACAGACCAATTTTGTTTGCTAAACTCAACATATGAAGAAAACTGACAAACTCAAATCGCTCATCCCGCTTGACCAGATCGAACAAGGTGCCCTCGATCAGATCTTCGACAATCTGACCGATGAGCGACTCCTCAAAATGGCGATTATGCCGGATGTACACCAGGGCTACGATCTGCCGATCGGCGGTGTCGCTCTGGTTGACCGACATGTTTCTCCAAGTTATGTCGGTTACGACATCGGCTGCGGTATGTGTGCGATCAATACCGGCATACTGTCGACTGACTTTTTTCCTGACCGACGCGCAAAACAAGAGCTGTTCACAAAAATTCTCAAACAGATCCCGGTCGGCATCGGCGGCCGACGCAACAAGGCGCCTTTTCCGGCATTTAAATCGGACGTGAACGACCAGTCATTCATCAGCAAGGTCAACAAAGGGGTCCAGTCGCAACTTGGCACCCTTGGCAGCGGTAACCATTTCATCGAAATTTCCAAGGGACGTGACGGCCTTTGCTGGGTCACTATCCATTCTGGTTCGCGCAATGTCGGCCACACCGTCGGCTCCTGGTATATGCGCAAAACCAAAAAGATGCGTGATAAATTCCTCGCCATCGACAGCCGTCTCGGCCAAGCCTATCTGCATGACATGGACTATTGCCTTGAATTCGCCCTGGAGAACCGTCGCCGGATGATCAGCGATGTTCTCAGGCTGATGGAGATTACCGATCGCGAAACCA
>JAUVAJ010000354.1 GCA_030591795.1 Desulfuromonadales bacterium
TCGAAATCAAGGATGACGGCAGAGGGATTGATCCTGAGGTAATCCGGGCTAAAGCAATTCAAAAGAAACTGATCAGTGCCAATGCGGAGCTGTCTCAGGAAGACATTTATGACCTCGTTTTTGTCTCTGGGTTTTCTACCCGCGATGAAGTCAGCGAACTGTCCGGTCGTGGCGTCGGCATGGACGTGGTTAAGAACAACATAGCCGCGCTCTCCGGAATGATTACAATAGACAGTGCTGTTGGTAGCGGGACGAGCATTACGATCACCCTGCCGATCACCCTGGCAATAATCAAGGCGCTGATCGTTCAGGTTGCAGGAAAAACCTACGCTATTCCGATTAACTCAGTGCTTGAGACTCTGATGGTTGATGAGTCATCCATCCAGACCATAGAACGCAAAGAAGTAATCGAATTACGTAAGAGTACTTTGCCGTTACTCCGACTTGCAGAGGTGTTTGATCTCGAGAATGATGCCGATAAGTCGAATCGTTGTTTTGTTGCGGTGGTCGGTCTGGCTGAAAAAAGACTCGGCATTGTTGTTGACGATCTGCTCGGGCAGCAGGATGTGGTAATTAAATCGCTCGGCAACACCCTCTCTTTTGTTAAGGGGATTTCCGGTGCAGCTGATCTGGGTAATCAGAAAACTATTCTGGTTCTGGATGTGGGTGGTTTGATGGGTGAAGCTCTGCGTGGGGATAGTAACGTCAATGTATAAAGAATTTTATGACTTGACCGAGCGACCATTCAGTAAAACGCCGGATCCACGTTTTATGTACCTGAGTCGGAAGCACAAGGAGGCGTTGTCCCGTCTGGTTTATGCAGTAGAGGAACGCGATCTCATCTTGCTGACCGGAGAAATAGGTTGTGGCAAAACCACGCTGTCGCGGGCTCTTATTGATGAACTTGATGATACTTACAAGGTGCTCTTACTGATTAACCCACGGCTGTCACCGATGGAGTTTTTACGGTCTCTGGCGGTTCGTTTAGATATTGCCGAGCCGGCCAGATACAAGGCAGAGCTGCTCGAACAGATAGCCACTGCCCTGTATCAACTTTATGAGCAAGGGCGTTGTCCTGTTTTGATTATTGACGAGGCACAACTTGTTCCGCACAAAGAGACGTTTGACGAAATCCGGCTTTTGACCAATTTTCAACTCGACGACCAGAATCTCATAAGTGTTGTCTTGATGGGGCAGCCGGAACTTAGAAAAAGACTCGCTCACCGAGCTTATGAGCCGTTGCGGCAACGATTTGGCTTGCAGTACGACCTTAAGCCGTTGGACCAGGAAGAGATCAGCGAATATCTCGATTGCCGAATAGAGATTGCCGGTGGCGAGAAAGGCTTGTTTCAGGCAGATGCGATTGAAATTATTTATGGTTATTCTACCGGAATTCCGAGGAAGATTAATCATGCTGCAACACTGGCGTTGCTTGAAGGGTATGGCAGGGATGCCGAGGTCATCGATGCAGCAGTTATGAATGCGGTGATGGCTGAACTCAACATGAATTGAAAGATGGGTTTTTAGGTCATGGATCTGGTAGAAATTCGTAAAAAGGCAAAACGTACCCGGAAAAAACCGGCTAAGAAATCTACGGCAAAGGTTGCTGTCGAAATTTCAGAACCGACGCCGATAGCTGACGAACCGGAAGAGCAAAAGGTGGCTGACGTTGCAGAGACAGCTGTAGCCGAACCGGTCATAGAGGCTGCGGTTGTTGAGCCACAGGTGTCAGACAGCGAGCCTGTTGTGCAAGAGGTTGACCCGCTGGAAGCCCTGTTCTCTTTTCGTGCTGAAGGTGACCTGGCGACAGAGGAGACCTACCTCAAGGTGTTGTCCAGTGACAAGGATGAAGTTGACA
The DNA here is from genome assembly GCA_030591795.1 of Desulfuromonadales bacterium. Next base: position 1,859 of record JAUVAJ010000354.1, read on the forward strand.
GCGATCAACATCAGTGGCTGACCTTTTCTCTGGGTGAAGAGGAATATGCTCTCGAATTGGCAGTTGTGAATGAAATTATCAAGCCGCGAGATGTAACAGATATCCCGCGTGTTCCTGAATTTATCCGCGGTATTATATCATTGCGGGGCATCATAGTACCGGTGTTTGATCTACGCGGACGATTGAACATTGGCATGGTTGAACCGGGTCCGACCACCCGGATCGTTGTTTGTCAACAGGATGAAAATCTGGCGGGATTGTTAGTCGACAGCATAAATCAGGTTGTCACTATCCCAACCAACTGTGTAGAACCGCCGCCAACTGTTCTCTCCGGGCTGGACCGTGATTTTGTCGAGGGGGTAGGGCGAATCGACGGAAGAATGCTTATTTTACTTCATCTTAAGAGCGTCATAAATGCAGAGATGGTCTGACTTGTTGAAAGGAGTTTTTTGTGGCTAAACAGAAAATACTTATTGTTGAAGACGAAGAGAGCTTGCTCAAACTCGAGAGTATCTTGCTGACATCCAAAGGTTATGATGTCCGCGGGGTGAGTAATGGCCAACAGGCGCTTGATGCGATCAGTGAGGAGCGCCCTGATCTGGTTCTTCTTGACATAATGCTTCCGGAAATTGATGGGTTCGAAGTTTGTCAAA
>JAUVAJ010000188.1 GCA_030591795.1 Desulfuromonadales bacterium
CCTGTAAAAAGAACTCACACTTACAACAAGTCAGAGCCTTTTCAGCAAAGATCCCCTGCACCTCACCATCACAGAGCGTACCGGCTATACGCCAACAGTACCGTCCGGCATTTTCTCCACCGTTCGTTCCATTATGGTTGGGATCAGTTGCTGCCGGGCAAACTCCGAGAGCAACAGCGTGCATGCCACCCGGTTCGCGGCCGCAATGTTTGACTTCCCAACAATTAAGTTTTGATCCCATAACGATTTCCTGACAAAAAGAATCAGAACCCTTTGCGTTTCGTCTCAGCTGCTATATTCTCACAACCAGCAATAAACAACAAGACTACGGAGACTTATCAAAATGGAGCAATTCCGCCTGGCAGGACATGATTATATCGAACTATGCAACCTCCTAAAGGTGCTCGGCTGGTGCTCCAGTGGCGGCGAAGCCAAGCTTCGGATCGCCAGCGGCGAGGCGATTGTTGATGGTGAGGTGGAGGAGCGTAAACGCTGTAAAATACGTGCAGGGCAGATTGTTGAATTTGCTGGGGATGAGGTTACGGTTGTTTAAATAGTAACTCCTGCTTATTCAGACTGCAAATGAATTATAGTTGAGACTGACCACTCATCTAGGAAAACTCCAGCTATATGTTGTTATGCCGGGGGCGCCCGGCAGCGCATTACTTTTCTTTGTGCGAACTAAAGAAAAGTAACCAAAAGAAAGTCGCCCAGCGTAATCACCCTGCGGGTTCCCTCTCTACAGCCAGTTCATCCGGCGCGATAAAAAACTCGTCCTCATTCGCTGCGCTCTTTGCGTACTCAAACAGTTTTATCCCGAAATCCCCGGATGAACCGCCTTTGTTCGGTGATTTCAAATGGGGTTGATCTTGAAGTGCCTCACCTCTTCCCCGTTTGGCAGCACCGGAGCGGAAGTGGAGGTTTTGCGAAACGACCTGAAACCTGTCTGAGTACGCAAAGAGCAACGCGAATGAGGACGAGTTTTTTCAGGGCCGCAAAACATCTGCTGGAGTGGAGGGAATCTGTCATCGCCGCAGGCTATGGCGGATGCAACAGTCGGGGTGCATTGGGTCCAGGGGGTTGGGCAGTCAACCCCATGGTCGCCGACCGGGGGCGAGTCCCCGGACAAACCGGCTTTGTTCGGTGATTGCACATGGGAGGGAAACAGAAGAAACAAGAACGGGGACAAAACTAAAGTTTGTCCCCGCATACTTCTTACTCTATCAAAAATCCAGCTACGCTACGCAGCTCCCTCCTCCGAACCAAATCGCCCATACATATAATCCTTGAGTCGCGCAAACAAAGAGTAGAGCACCGGCACCACCACCAGAGTCAACAAGGTAGCAACCGCCAGACCAAAGATTACGGCAATCGCCATCGGCCCCCACCATTCAGCCGACTCGCCACCTACCTCCCAGGAGAAACTGCTGAAATCGAAACTAACTCCGACCGCCATCGGTAGCAGACCAAGGATGGTGGTCATCGCGGTCAGCATGACCGGCCGGAAACGAACCGTCCCGGCCTTGACCAACGCATCGTGCAGGTTCAGCCCCTGTTGACGTAACTGATTGATATAGTCGATCAACACGATGGCATTGTTGACCACCACCCCGGCCAGAGAAATCACGCCGATTCCGGTCATAATGATACCGAACGGCGTAACGGTGACCATAAGACCAACAAACACACCGGTTAACGATAACACTACCGAAGTCATGACAATAAAGGTCTGTGACACTGAGTTGAACTGGGTGATCAACACCAGGGCTATCAGGAAGATTGCGATCAGAAATGCCTTGCCGAGAAACGCGCTCGCTTTTTGTTGTTCCTCTTGTTCACCGGCATAGTTGACACGATAACCAGCCGGCACATCCATACCGGCAAGACGAGATTGAACATCAAACAACACTTCATTGCTATTGCGCCCTTCGGTGTTACCGGAAATGGTAACAACCCGCTTTTGATCGATATGTCGGATTGCGCCATAGCCGCTGCCGAGTTCCAGCTTGGCAACTGTCGACAACGGCACCGGTGCGCCGGTATTGGTCGGCACCAGCAGATTTTCTATATCAGCCATGGTCTCGCGCCGTTCACTCGGCAACCGGACCATGATATCGTATTCATCCTTACCATCACGGTAAACGCCCATCTTTTCACCGCTGATCGAAGCCTTGACCATTACCGAAATATCAGCGGTCGACAGACCGAGCAAGGTCGCTTTTTCGCGATCAACCCGAACCCGGATCTCCGGTTTGGCGCGTGACAGATCATCCTTGAGATCGACCAGGCCGGGGACATCCTTGATCAGCGCTCTGGCCCGTTCGACCAGGCTAGCGACGGTTTCAACATTTTCACCACTGATCTCAATAGTTACCGTTGCACCGGTCGGCGGCCCCTGCTTCTCCTTTTCGACCTTGATTTCGGCCCCGGCAAAACCTGACAGCGCCGCGCGCACCCGGTTGAGAACTTCGGTTGACGATTCATGCCGCTCATGCCGGTCGACAAACTCCATGGATATCTTCCCCATATGCGATTGGCCACCGCTGCTGCCACCACCCATATCACTGCTCGAACCGACGCCGACCTCGGCGGTTGTATAACGAATATCCATCTCCGGCAAAATTACCTGTTCGGCAATCCGGACATAGCTGTCAGAGGTATCGAGACTGGTCCCTTCCGGAGATTTGATTTCGACAAAGGCCCGGTTCGGCTCGGTATCTGGAAACAGCTCTACACCATGACCTAAAAGTGCGTAGAGCGAAACAATTGAAACCAATCCAGCAACTGCCAGTCCGATTGTTGCCCCTTGATGCCGCAAGGCGAGGTCGAGGGTCCGCCTATACATTTGCACAACTCTGGTCCGTTCAATATCCGGTTGCAACTCACCCTTCTTGACCCGCATAAAGTAGGCGCAAACGGTCGGATTAATAACCAAGGCAACGAACAGTGATGAACTCAGAGTGATGATCAGGGTAATCGGCAAAAACTTCATGAACTCGCCCATGATACCGGGCCAGAAGATCATCGGAAAAAACGCACAGAGGGTGGTAACGGTCGAACTGATGATCGGCCAACCGACCTCCGCGGCAGCAGCCCGCGCCGACTCGATCCGGCCGGTCCCTTCCTGCATGTGCCGGTAGATATTTTCGACAATGACAATGGCGTTATCGACCAGCATACCGAGAGCGAGCATCAGACTGAACAATACGACCATATTCAGGGTCATGCCAAGGGCCTGGATAATAATAAACGACAATAGCATCGAAAATGGAATTGCCAGGGCAACGAAGAAAGAGTTACGCAGACCGAGGAACACGAACAGAACCGAAACTACCAAAATCAGCCCGGTCAGAATATTATTCTCCAGCTCCTTGACCATGCGCCGGATGTCTTTCGACTGATTGAGCGTTACTGAAAGCTCAACCCCCTCCGGCAGCATCGGTTTGGCCACCTCGAGTAGAGCAAAGACCCGGTCTGTCACCTCGATAATATTTTCGCCGGTCCTTTTTTTCACCGCCAGGGTGACAGTCGTCTCGGAGTTGAGTCGTGCATAGCTGGTAGCATCTTCGAAAGTGAAATCGACCGTCGCCAGATCCTTGAAATATATCGGTTTGCCATCACGTACAACCATCACTACGTTGTCAATCTGCGCCGGATCGGTAAACTCACCCGGAATCCGCAGCAGGTATTTCCCCTGGCCGATATCAATACTGCCACCGGGGATATTGACATTTTCCCGGGCCACCGCCGAGACGATCTCGTTAAACGAAATCCGGTAAGCAGCTAATCGATCCGGATCAACTTCAACCCGCACCTCACGCTCGCGACCACCGGTCAACACCACATCGAGCACCCCCTGTATCTCCTCGATATGCTCCTCAAGCGCTTCAGCGACCCCTTTCAGCATCGCTTCATCGACATCGCCAGAGACGGCAACCATCAGGATCGGGAACTCGGCCAGGTTGATCTCGAGAATTGATGGGTCGTTTTCTAAATCATTAGGTAGATCGCCCTTGGCCTGATCAACCTTGTCGCGCACCCACTGCGTGGCATCATCAATATCAACATCCGGAACGAACTCGATGGTAATCATCGACGAACCCTCGGCACTGACCGAGCGGATCTCCTCAACATCTTTCAATCCGCGCAGCTTGCGCTCAATCGGATTAGTGATCAAGGATTCAATATCACTAGACGCGACCCCTTCATAGGTGGTCTGTACCAGCACAATCGGAATCGTGATATCTGGATTCGACTCACGCGGCAGGGTCACATAACTGTAGGTGCCGACAATAACAATAATCAGCATCAGTGCAAAAACCGTGCTGCGCTGGCGGATAGCGGCGTTAGAAATCAGCATTTTATTTCTCTCCAGCCTCAACCCGGGCACCATCTGCGATCAACTGCTGTCCTTTTACAATCAACTTCTCACCCGCTTCCAGTCCAGAACGGATTACCACCCGATTGCCGAGAATCGCTTCAACTTCAACATCACGCTGGATCGCCTTCGACTCTTGTGCAACAAACACGACTTTCCTGCCGTCGCGTTCAA
>JAUVAJ010000136.1 GCA_030591795.1 Desulfuromonadales bacterium
ATGATTGAAAGTTCGGCTATATGTATCAGCAAAATTTCAGTACCTTCCGTTCCCTTCTTCACAGAAGAACCGGTATTGGAGGGGTGGCGAGTCCTTGACAGTGTATTTCAAATTTGTATCACCATTTATCTAAAATACAAGAGAAGGCTTTGTAAATAATAACAGTCACTCTAATGTTTAAAAGATGTTCAATAATATATTGATATTGTCTCCAGGCTACTAGACACCTTCAGTGAAATATAAAAGAAGTAAGTGACTCTCCACAGTGAACAACCCACGCAGAATATCTAATAGAAATATCCAGAGTTTGTTCAGACACAAAAAAAGGACTTCGGTAAATACCGAAGCCCTTGGTGTTTTTGGTGGGCGTTGCTGGGATTGAACCAGCGACCCCTGCCGTGTGAAGGCAGTGCTCTCCCACTGAGCTAAACGCCCCTGCTTTTTTTAGAAGATTGTCTTCTATAGCAGTTCATAATTTGCATGTCAAGCTACCTATTTTTAGCAAATTTCATCGCGCATGTTGGCGGCTTAATCGAGCCTATTTCAGATTAAATCATCCCTGCGTCGTCCATACCAAAGCCACACTCTCAACCTGTCTGGCTTATAATAAAATAATATTTCACCGGCTTGACAAAAGATAGCTCAACCGACTAGACTCCGCAAAATTCAAACCTGAATAGTTCGCAACCTCCCGCCGCATCAGACAAATCCGACTCTACAGGCTATTGAATCCGTTGACGCAAAATGGCGTTATGTGTGTGCCGAATAATGTTATTGCGTAAAATAACGACTACTGTGTGTCAATAATTGTAACTCAACCGATTTGAAACGCTAGATACATTACATAAAAAGTAATCATTTAAACTTTTGTTACATTAACATTTCAAGGACTTGAGACATCTGGCGTATTTTTTGGCATCAATTTCGCTACATGGACTCAACGAAATAATTAACCCAGACAATTAAATAGAAAGGAGAGCCGATAACGATCTTCCTCCCACTGTGCCATCGGACATCCCCCCCAAATGAAAAAATCAATCAAACTGTTCTCGCTCTGTATCATCGTTCTTATTGCCACAGCGATTCCGGCAGTCGCTCAACTTGCCACCTTGGCCTGGAACCAAAACACCCAGCCTGAGGTCGTCGGTTACAAAGTCTACTACCAGATCGACACTCCAGCATTCCCGTTCAACGGCACAACCTTGTTGGAGGGAACTTCGCCGATTATCGTTGACGGTGCAGCCAACACCTCTCTGACGGTCGACCTACCGGACGACGGCAATATCTACTATTTTACAGCTACCGCCATCAGCGACACCGGTCTTGAAAGCAGTTTCTCGGACATTATCGCCAGTGAGTGGATCCCCTATCTGCTGGCACCTACCGCCAGCTCCGCCATCGGTACAGCAGCCACCTTTGCCTGGGATCTGCCGCCGACCGGCTACAACGTTACCTACGAACTCTATTACGGCACCGACCCCAACCTTGACCCCGGTGCTGCGGTTGTCGCCCCGACCATCCCGGCCAATTCAGGCTGGCCACAAATCAACCTGATGCTGACAATTCCACTAGCGCTCCTGTTGTCGATGCTGTTGGCAATTAAATCGGATCAGTCCAAACGCGCCTGGCGGCCAATCCGGATTGGTCTCTGCATCGGTATCTTTGCCTTGCAAGTAAGTTGCGGTGGTGGCGGTGATACCGGTTCCGTTCCGGTCACGACTACACCTGATCCGGCTGTCCCCTTGACCACGACTGTCGTCACCGGCATAACCAGCACCGACTACCTGGTTACCGATCTGCAACCTGAGTCTCAATACTACTGGAAAATTGTTGCGGTAGACGACCAAGGCTTCCCTTATGAAAGTCTCAGTCAGACGTTCACCACAAATTAACAACTGTGTTTCCATATCCGGAGCTTACAAAAGCCACCTTTCGGCCTCAGACTATAACGCCGGAGGGTGGTTTATATCGTCATCAGTCATCGACAGACGGTGCATGGGTCGTCATCAGAATATTGTGTTTTTTCATCAGGTCGTAGAGGGTGGGACGACTGATGCCTAGCGAACGGGCAGTTCGCACTATATTTTTCTCACGTTCAAATGCCGTAAGGATCATTTTCCGTTCAACGTCTGCCTTGGCCTCCTGCAATGTTTCCCCGGCGATAGTACAGACTAGTTCATCCTGGAAAGCGGCCGGGAGTTGAGCCTCGTCATCAGAGTCAACATCAAAGCCTAGCGCCGACGGTTCGACTACAGGGCCATCAGTCATCACAACGCCCCGCCTAATCTTGTTTTCCAACTCGCGCACATTACCGGGCCAGGCATAACCAAGCATAGTTCGAATCGCTGCCGAGCTGAAGGTGCGTACCCGCTTGTTATATTCCGATGCACACTGACGTAAAAAAAGATGAGCCAGAAGGGTAATGTCTTCACCCCGATCGCGTAGCGGCGGCAATTCAATAGTAATTACTCCAAGACGATAAAACAAATCTTCACGAATACGTCCATCAGCAACAGCTGTTTCCAGATTGATATTCGTCGCTGCAATCACACGAACATTAGCAGGAATATCGTAATCCCCTCCGACCCTCTGCAGTACATGCTCTTGAATAAAGTTAAGGGTTTTTATTTGTAGAGCCGGCGGCATTTCACTGATTTCGTCAATAAACAAGGTGCCGCCATCAGCACGTTCCATTTTGCCGCGCATCTGGCCAACCGCCCAATCAAACGCGCCTTTTTCGTGGCCAAACAATTCCGACTCAAGATGGTCCTCCGGTATCGAATTACAATTGATCGGCTGAAACAGTTCTGCCCGACGCGGGCTCAAGGTGTGAATGGCTCGCGCTACCATCTCTTTACCGGTGCCACTTTCACCTGCTAGCAACACCGGCACACTTGACGCAGCCACTTTGCGCACTGTTGCAAATATCTCATGCATAATCGCCGAATGACCAAACAACCCTGCAAGAGTATGGCTGTCGACAGATCGAGAATGCAGCTGCCGGTTTTCCTCCTCTAGCAAAGCCAGCTGAAAGGTTCTTTGCAGGATGACCCTTAATTCACTCAGCGCAACCGGCTTGATATAGAAATCATAAGCACCTAATTGAACGGCACGCAGTGCATGCTCTTTTTCGCCATGTCCAGTTACAACGATAACCTTGGCTTCAGGTGTTATCTCGAGCATATCGTCAAGACAACGGAATCCTTCACCAACACCTGCCGCACCGGGCGGGAGTCCAAGGTCAAGCAACACCACTTTTGGTTTATGCTGTTTAAATACAGCCAACGCATCAGCTCTATCCCCGGCAAACAACAGCCTATAGAACTCCCCGAGACCGTGTTTGAGTAACTTCCTGATATCCGCATTGTCATCTACAATCAGCAGCTTTTCCATCAGACAAAACCTCAAATAGCGATATAATAGCTACCGCACCTGGTCACTGTGCTTAAGTTCACTTGTTTCACTCTATTTGCCTTCCAGCCGTTACAGGTTAGAATTAACGCTCTGATGGAATCCACATCACCATCCTATTACCACTCAGATAGCGCCACCAGGCGAACAGAATGGAAATATTCACCGTTATGAAATAGAGGGGTAATTTCAACAATACTTTTGATGGGGGCTCTGTCTGACACCAACCCCAGAAAGCTAAGGTATAAAAAGCCAACTGCCCAAACAACAGAAGCAGGAAAATCCCTGCAGAGTTGACCAACAGAAAATTACTAACCAAAGCCAACAGCAAAAACAATGGAACCAGCCACCGCAATAGCTTGTGACAGAAAAATTGATAGGAAAACAGTCCGTAGTGCATCGGATTTAGAAATTCAATATTTCTAAAATAGACAGTCATACCTCGCAATACTGTCCGGACTTTTCGATCGAATTCTTTTTTATTATCAGAAATATCCTGATATGTCCCGATCACATACGGATCGCTGATACCACGCAAGCCGAGCTTCATACTATTAAGAACAGTCCTAAAATCGCTCTGCATTTCGGCAGAAAAATCGGCACAGACCTCACGGCGCGCGGCAAAAAACGACCCACTCAACCCGACCAAAGAGTTAACCTGGGTTTCAAGACCGCGTAACCACATCTCGTATCGAACATAAAACCCCTCACCGCACGGCTTGCCATCTAGCCCGACAATCCGGTCGACACTGCTGACGCAACCGACCGTTGGGTCGGCGAAGTTCGCGGCCATCTCCCGCAGTCCGTTCGTCGCGATACTGGTCGATACATCAGAAAATGCGATGATCTCACTGCAGGCAATAGCCAACGCCTCCTTCTGTGCATTCTCTTTGCCGCCGCGATTCAGAACCTCAAAAAGTTCGATACCGCGATCTGCATATTCTGAAACAATAGCGTTGGTCTGATCGGTCGAACCGTCAGAAGCAACAATCACTTGCAACAGGTCAAGCGGATAATCGATTTCAAGTGTGTTCTCAAGTTTTGCACGAATTCGTTTCTGTTCGTTGTGGGCAGTGATGACCAGAGTCATCGGCGGCAAAATATATGTGCGGGTTACACCACGCACAAGAAACCTGGAGAGAACCATAAGTGATAACGGATAACCGAAGTAAGCCCAGAAAATAAGAAAGACGGCACCGACAAAAACAGATATCAACATGTAATTCCCCCAGATCAGTTTGTCACACTTAGCTTCAGTTCAGTATCTGTTGGTACAACTCTGAGTAGTTCTTAGCCATCACGTGAGCAGAAAAACTGCGTTCGACTTTATTGCGGGCAGCTCTGCCGATTTGCTGACGAAGAGCGGTATCCTGTAATTTCATAATCGGTACGCAAAACGCTTCAGGGTCTCGACCCGAAACCAGAAAGCCATCGACTCCATCCTCAATAATTTCGCCGATACCACCAACATCCGGTGCGACGACCGGCAGGCCATGTCCCATCGCCTCAAGGATGCTCATCGGAACACCTTCATGTTCAGAAGTGTTGAGATAGATGTTAATTCTACTGTAAAAATCCGACATGTCATCCCTATGTCCCGGTAATGAAAAGGTACTTTCGAGACGTTGCTGACGAATTTGTTGCTCAATATTGGATCGCTCTGGTCCATCCCCGATCAGCTCAAAACGTGCCGAGGGGTTTTTTTTAACAACCACATTGGCAATCTCAACCATGAGCGGATAGTCCTTGACAGGAAAGAGCCGCCCCGCAGACCCAACCCGTAATTCTGAGTCGACGGTCTCTTCAGTCGTTAAATTCGGCAGCTCAATCCCGTTATGGATGAAGGTAAGACGGTCCTCCCGAAAATCACCAGTGGAGAGAAAATGCTTCTGGATTGAATCGGAGACTCCAACCAACAGGTCAAATCGATGGCGCAGAATTGCCCGGTTCAGGCAAGCGACACTGAACAGACGACGAGACGACGTCTCCGGCAGACCATGCTGGGTCGCCAAAAGTTTCACCTTTCGCCTGCCGCGACTGGCCAGATACGCCAGGATATTTTCTTTAAAACGGTGAGAGTGAATGATGTCCGGTTGGCGATAGTTGATCCACTTCCTTGTAGCAAATAACAACTGCAAAAAGG
>JAUVAJ010000269.1 GCA_030591795.1 Desulfuromonadales bacterium
ACTTCGAGGCTTTTTTCACCCAGACCAGGCAGTCGTGGCACAACCAGACCGAGCAGCAGCCCGATCATGACAATGACGACTGTCAATTCAATCAGCGTGAAGCCGGATTCAGTTGAGCTCCCAGCTTTCAATGTCGGCATTGTCCCCATCTCCGCCCGGTTCACTATCAGCCCCATAAGAAATGATGGCAAAATCATCATGCATCCCTGGTGACAGGTAAACATACGGACTGTCCCACGGATCGATCGGCACACCTTTCAAGTAGCCTCGCTCCGCATATTTTTTCGGAATTCGGCCGGTCTCCGGTTTGGTGACCAACGCTTTCAGCCCCTGATCGGTACTTGGATAGAAGCCGTTGTCGAGCTTAAACAGTGCCAGCGCCTGTTCGATCGACTCAATATCGGCCGCCGCCCTGGTGATACGGGCTTTATCCGGCCGGTCGAGAACCCGCGGCACAATGAAGGCCGCAAGAATGCCGATTATCACCACTACGACCATAATCTCGATCAGAGTGAATCCTCGCTGGTCAGAATATAGAAAGTTTTTTTTCATGCGCATTTCATCCTTTTACAGTAGGTTTTTAAAAACCTGAGGTAGCATCAAAAATTGGCAGCAGGATGGCCAGAACAATGAAACCGACCGTCCCGCCCATCGCCAGAATCATTATCGGTTCGAGCAACGCCAGCATTCCGGCAATCGCCATTTCACTCTGCTGCTCGCATGTTACAGCCGCCCGCAGCAGCATATTTTCGAGTTGACCACTCTTTTCCCCGGCGGCTATCAACCTGGTCAACAGCGGTGGAAAAAGTTGGCCACGGGCCAGCGGTTCAGCTAAATCTGAGCCTTCACGCACAGCTAAAATTGCTTCTTCGACTACCTGATTCATCCGACGATTGCCCAGCAGGCTGGATGATATTTCCAGTGCTCGCGGCAGCGCAACTCCGGCCTGCAGCAATACACCGAGAGTCCGGGCAAAACGGGCGGTGGCAATAGTCCGATAGAGATTGCCGATGACCGGCAGTCGCAGTAATAAAATGTCTTTTTTCAAACGCCCGGCCGGCGTTGCGATATAGCGCCGCAACAGTGCAACCGAGGCGACCAAAACCAGCAACAGCAGCCACCACCAGCTGGCCAGGAGATCGCTACCGCCAATCAGCAGCCGGGTCGGTAGCGGCAATTCCTGATCCAGGGTCTCAAGCATGCGAGTGACATTCGGCAAAACAAACGTGACCAGGAAGAACAACACTGCACTGCCGACAAACCCCATCAAAATCGGATAAGTCAGCGCCGAACGAACCCGGAGTGAAACCCGCGCCGCATCGTCGAAATAATCAGCCAACTGTTCCATGATCTGGTCAAGATTGCCGCTTACCTCGCCAACCGCCACCATATTGACACACAATTCTGGAAACTGATTTTCCGTCGCCAACGCCTCATGCAGAGCATCGCCTTGTTGGACCTGCACCCGGACTCGCTCGAGACTCAACTGCAGCGACTGTTTTTCCTGCTGCTGGGCAGTGGCGGCCAGCGCTTCATCGAGTGGCAAACCGGCGCCGAGCAAGGTTGCCAATTGTCGGGTCAATAACGCCAGGTCTGCTGCGGTCGCCCGCTGGCGACGAAGCCGCCAGGAGACTGGACTGCTGACTGACTGCTCCGTAACCGAGGTCGCATATACGCCCTGCTCGCGCAAACGACTCAGTGCGCTGTTGCGCCCGCTCGCCTCAATCGTGCCGTTAACCCGGGCGCCCCGTTCATTCAGACCGGCGTAGCTGAAGAGTGGCATGGTTACCCCTCCTCCTGGGTGACACGCAACACTTCTTCGATAGTGGTTTCGCCCTTAAGCACCCGCTGCAAACCGAATTGGCGCAATGGCAGCATCCCTTCATCGATCGCCACCTGACGAACCGATGCAGCATCATTGCTTGCCATCAAGCCGCTACGCACCGTGTCCGACATAGTCAACAGCTCAAAAATACCGAGCCGCCCCCGGTAGCCGCTGCCGTGGCACAGCTCACATCCGGCACCCCGGTAAAATTTTGTTCCGGTCGGCAATGCGCCAAAATCGGCTTCATCGAGCAAACGTTGATCGGGCACATATTCCTGACGGCAATCCGGACAGATTTTGCGTACCAAGCGTTGGGCGAGGATCCCGACGATCGACGAAGCGGCCAGAAACGGTTCTACTCCCATTTCGACCAGTCGGGTTAGAGCAGTCGCCGCATCATTGGTATGCAGGGTTGAAAAAACCATGTGTCCGGTCAGCGCCGATTGCACAGCGATACCGGCGGTCTCGCCATCACGGATTTCACCGACCATAATAAGATCTGGATCCTGGCGCAGAATAGATCGGAGTCCAGCGGCAAAAGTCAGATCGATCCGTGGGTTAACCTGAATCTGCCCGACTCCCGGCAGTCGATATTCGACCGGATCTTCGACGGTGATAATATTTTTTTCCCGATCGTTCAGGCGGGTCAATGCAGCATAGAGGGTGGTGGTTTTGCCGGAGCCGGTCGGCCCGGTCACCAGGAAGATGCCGTGGCTTTTGCCAATCATCGCCTCAACCGCTTGTAAACCGCTACCGACCAGACCCAGATCCTCCAGAGTCATGATATCGCTAGAGCGGTCGAGCAGACGCAACACCACCCGTTCGCCGAGATCGGTCGGCAGGACTGAAACTCGAACATCGACATCACGCCCGGCGATACGCACCCCGAGACGACCATCCTGCGGCAGCCGCTTCTCGGCAATATCCAGATGCGACATGATTTTGATCCGGGAGACTATGGCTGCATGCGACTTCAGCGGCGGACGCAGCACCTCGTGCAGTACGCCATCAATCCGGAAGCGGATAATCAACTCACGCTCGTCCGGCTCGATATGAATGTCACTCGCCTTTTCGCGATAGGCCTGGGTCAGCAAACTATTGACGAACCGGATCACCGGCGCCTCATCACTGGTATCGATCAGGTCAGCCGGCTCCAGGTCGGCCAAACCACCGTCCTCCCCGGCGTCCTGTAGATCACTCCCCTGCCCGGCGGTCTTTTCATAATGCACATTGATCGCCCGGCGCAGCTCTTCGGGTGTCGCTACACTCAACTGCACCGGCCGTGCGAACAGGACGGTCAGATCGTTGAGTGGCTCGACGGCAAACGGGTCAGCCAACGCAATCTTGAGCCAGTGATCATCGACCACAAGCGGCAGGACCAAGTGTTCACGGACATAGGCAATCGGCAACTGTGCGATCAACTCCTGCAGATCAGCATCGTCCGGAATTTGTTCGATAAACGGGATAGCCAGCTGCTCGGCGAGCGCCCGGCTGAGTGTGGACGCAGACACACCATGCTCACGGCAGAGAATCAAGCCAAGCCGTTCACCCCGTTCGGCCTGCTGCTCCAGAGCCGCCTCGATGGTCACCGGAGCAACATCGTGATCGGCCTGTAAAATTTCACCCAGCTTACGCCAGTTGTTCACGTCGGCTCCGTTAGCTTTAATGGTCTTCGACCGAGGTAGAGGCAGGTGCTCTCAAGTCTTCCTGAATTTTCTCAACCGTCTGCTCGAAATTGACCGATTCCTGACGATAACGATCCATCACCTGG
>JAUVAJ010000047.1 GCA_030591795.1 Desulfuromonadales bacterium
ACATCGCGGGTAAAATCAGGGCAATGCAACGTGACATCACCACCGAGACTGAACCGCTTTTTACAATTGGCGCGCCAGGCACAGACCAGACAAATTTGTCCGACATCACGTGTCATATTGTCGCTCCCGCGCCGCAAATGGCGCTGTATGTTATCCCTCAGCCACCCCTCTGTCAACTATTGAGCGTAGACTGAAACTATTCTGGTTGTATTGCATTACCCGGTGGCTGACAGCGCTGTTTTTCCGAAGGGAATTGATATACCTGTTCATCGTCGCGAACCATGCCGAGTTCACGCCGTGCCAAGCTTTCTATTGTTCGCAGATCGTTGCGTAGAGCATCAATCTCCTGTCGGAGGCCGGCATTAACCTGCGCCAACGCCTGAATCTGCTTTTCCAACTCGACCTTTTGCTGATTAGCTCTCCAGACATGCAGAATACCCCGGTCACCGAAAACTGTCAGGCCGAGGATTACCACCACCAGAATTATAAACCAGATCGGCAGACGACGTTTAGGTGCTTCGACTGTACTCGGATTTGCTACTGGCATCTTACCCTGCTCCTGCACGCAATTTCAATTTCTCAAGAATGCCACATCTACAAGCAACTCGGCTAGACTTTTCCGGCAAAAAGCAAAAAAGCCCGCCGACCTTCACAGGTCGGCGGGCCGATAACAGCAACTTGTACAATTTACAGTTCAAGCATTGGGCGAAGCTTCTCCAGTGTTTTGGATCCGATCCCCTTGACCTTGATCAGATCATCAATCGTAGCAAACGGACCGTTCATATCACGGAAGTCAATAATTCGATCAGCCGTGACTTCGCCAATCCCCGGCAGGGTCTGTAAATCCATAGCCGATCCGGCATTAAGACTGACCTTGGCCGCCTGCTCAACCGCATCAACACTACCAGCAGCAAAGGTAAACACCGGCACTGCCACCCCTAGAACACATAACATCAAACCAACAGTAATTAAACGTTTCATAATTTCCCCACTTAAAAGAGTTAATGCAACAATCCCGGCATCCAGATAAACGTCCCCCCTCGATCCCCCTTTCGATCACATATTTGCTGCCGAGCCGGAAACGGGCAGACATGAGGCGTTTATTATACAGATGTGAATTTCACGGTCAAGCGATTAAAACCAGTTATTCAGGGAAGTTGTAAGCGGATTAAGATTTTTTCCAGTGATATTACTGAGAGAGAAGCTTATGGAAACGCCGCGATCACCCGGACGCTCATACCAGTGTCCGGCAATACTCCAGCAACCGCTGCGATATTCAAGTGACGTTCGATAATCGAGATTCTTCTGACCTTGCAGGTCGAAACGACCTTCGTAGTTAGCGTATAGCGGTGCCAGCAAAGCGAGATCGATACTGGTTGAGAAGTATTCGAACTCAGTCCGGCTGTAACTGTAATTGAGTAACAGACCGTTGCCGACCTGGTCATTGAAACCACCCCAGAGCGAAAGAGCATCCATCCGGCCGGGATTTTCTTCAATTGCCAATTCAATATCACTGCGCAGATAAGTCCGTTCTACTGGACGAATTTCCAATTCAGCAGTTAACGGAGAAAAAGGTTGATGACTATCAGGGGGCGGCCCGAGAGCTCGACGTTGTTCAGCTAGATCATAATCGACAAACAGACGCAGCTTGGCCAGGTCCCGATAAATCCTGGCACCCTCTTTATCCAACTGGCGCGTAGTCCACCGGTTGTCCAGGGTCATGCGGAAGCGATTGGTTTCCGAAAACTCATCACGAAAATCAAAAGATGGGATACTTGTGGTGTCTACTTCCGGTGCGTAGAGATAATCCATCTTCAGCTCAATTGCATGACGACTGGCGCTGGTTTCATTAGCGTGCTGGAAAATTCTGGCAAAGCGATTGCCAATAGTTACGGTCGCCTCTGGCCGACCAGCCCGCTCCGTTGAACCACCAACCCGGTACAGTTGCTCCCGCCAGGCGATCGTCGGTAAAAAGTTGAGGTAACGCGTCGACAAAGCGTCGGTGCTTAAAGTCGGGTAAAGCCGTAAGCGGAGACCAGATTCTCCAACATGTCGCCAGAAATTCGTCACGTCGACCTCAAGCGAGGTCACCAGCGGTGTGGCCAGGAAGCGTTGGGGAACAATGGTCAGATTGATCGCTGGCAGGGTCTGTAAAACCGTCGATGTGTCCTGCTGCAACGCTCTGGTATAACGGGCAAAGGTGGACAAATTGGCCTTACCCCAGATTTTGCTCAGGTATAAATCCGATTGCACCTTGTCGCTGGTGTACTCTTGCGCTGAACCACCGAACAACTCAAAATAATCATTTTTGTTAACATATTGGGCATTTATCGCCAAACGGGTGTCACCTGGCAAATAGCCATCATGTTCCCATTCCAGCAAATAGCGATCCGGCTCATTATCTAATCCTGTTACGTAGTTGCCATTCATTCTAGCTGGACGAACCGTATTGATAAAGTAACGGTACTCCAGCCCGGTGCCGACACCTAACCTGGACATATAGTCGATGGTCAGAGTGGCGTCCTGGTCATCATCGATCACCTGAAACCATGGGAGCACGACCTGGGTGCCGCGTTGGCTGGAAAAGCCGACCGTCGGGATCAACAGTCCGGAGCTCCGCTCAGTATTAGCCGGAAAGGCGAGATACGGCAGGTACATGACTGGAATATCGCTCAAATAAAATTTTGCGTGCTTGGCCTGGGCAAATTGACCGAGACGAACATCGATCTCGCTGGCACCAAAGCTCCAGGCTGGCGTTTCACCGGAGCAGGAGGTAAATCGACCATCGGTGATACTATAGCTGTCATCACCCAGGGTTACAATTTCGGCACCGGAGAGGTAAGCCAGACCCGGCAATTCAATGCGACCATTAGTCAGACGGCCTTTACCTGTAGTGAAGTTATATTGCAGCGAGTCACCGGTGGCTCGGCCATCCGGCGTGGTCATAAGAACTGAACCGTCACAGAAAACGTCGCCGGTGTCTTCATCCCAACGTGCACGATCAGCATGAAGTTCCATTTCGCCACGCTGCAACAGGACATCACCTTCGGCGTTCAGCTCTCCGGTCGCGCTATCAAAGACCAGGTTGTCAGCGCTCATATGCACCTCTTCCTCCGGTGCAGCGCCAACCGGCAGCGCTAGCGTGATTCCGACAAGCAAAAAGCAGACAACCCTGATAAAATAATCACAACGCAACGGCCGATTTCTCCCGTTCCAGAAATTCACGTACAGCAGCAACCAGAAATAAAGATCCAGCTACCAGAACAATCTCGTCTTCAGCACAATCGTTACGGGCCTTATTGAAGCCTTCATCAACATTCGCGCAGACAATCGCTGGCACTCCGGCTACTGATGCCGCCCGGGCCAACTCAGATGGCAGCTGCGCCTCTTCAACCGGCGGTGCAACACAATAAACCGTCGCGGCAAATTTAAGCAACGGCTGCAAGATCTGCAACATAGATTTATCACGTTTCATACCGACCAGCCAACGTACCCGACTGTAACCTGCAGATTTAAGGTAGTCGGCCAAAGCTTCAGCGCCGGCACCGTTGTGGGCAGCATCAAGCAAAATCTGTCGTTTAGCACCAAACCATTCCAAACGACCCGGCCATTCGGTCGAAGCGACACCGGCGATCAGTGCGGCATCATCCAACACCACCCCCTGACGGCGAAGAACTTCAGCAGCAGCCAGAGCTACCGCCATATTGCTTTGCTGGTGTGCACCGGCCAGCGACGGCTGCAGGTCAACAAGACGACTATCGAGACCCTGATAGTCCATCTGCGCACCATCCGCTGAGAAGGTAAAATCAACTCCGGCAATAACCGGTGCAGCGCCAATTTTATCAGCAGCAGCCAGCAATGCGCTCTGCGCTTCCGACTGTTGCTCTGCCAAAACAACCGGTATCCCTTTGCGCATAATACCGGCCTTCTCACCGGCAATAGCCGCAAGTGTGTTGCCAAGGTGAGCCTGATGATCAAAAGCAATCGGCGTGATGATACCCAAATCTGGCGCAACCGTATTGGTTGCATCGAGTCGGCCACCCATACCGACTTCAAGGATAGCGACATCAACCTGGCAGCGCCTAAATGTTTCTAAAGCGAGAGCAGTTGTGAACTCAAAAAAAGTCAGCGGAAGGTCGTTGCCGAGCTGACGCAATTCATCAATCAACGGTTCGAGAAAAGTAAAATCGGCCGGCACTCCGTCAATGCGAATACGTTCGGTAAAACAATGTAGATGGGGAGAGGTGTAGAGTCCGGTACGCACCCCGGCTTGTCGTAACACCTCAGCCAGCGCCGAAGCTGTCGAACCTTTGCCGTTGGTCCCGGCTACCAGTACTGTTCGGTAACTTTCAGCAGGCAAGCCGAGCCGGTAATGGAGAGTGCTGATATTGTCAAGACCAAGCTTGATGCCGAAGGTCTGCAGGCCATATAAGTAATTGAGACTTTCGCGCTTGGTCATTGCTCAGTTCTTGGTGAAAATCCGCAGGACTTGGGCCAATTTCGCTTTCATCTCCTGACGCTGAACAATCATATCAACCATGCCGTGCTCGAGCAGGAACTCGGAGCGCTGGAAGCCATCGGGTAGTTTCTGGCGGATGGTCTGTTCGATAACACGTGGCCCGGCAAAACCGATCAAGGCCCGCGGTTCGGCAATATTAAGGTCACCGAGCATAGCGAAACTGGCGGTGACACCACCGGTGGTCGGATCGGTCAGGACCGAGATAAACGGGATCCCTGCAGCACGAAGTTTGGCCAATGCGGCGCTGGTTTTTGCCATTTGCATCAAAGAAAGAATACTCTCCTGCATCCGGGCACCACCGGATGACGAAAAGATCAGTACCGGCGCTTTCTTTTCCAGACCGCGCTCAATCACCCGGGTGATTTTTTCGCCGACCGCAGAGCCCATACTGCCACCCATGAAACTAAAATCAAACACAGCCAATGCGACCGGCAGACCTTCAATTTCACCTTCGCCACACTTGACCGCATCACCACCGCCAAGCTTTTTAACCGTTGTCTTGATCCGCTCTTTGTAAGGCTTCGAATCTTTGAACTTCAGGAAATCGACCGGCATCATGTCTGCATCCATCTCGACAAAAGTACCGGCATCTATCACCAATTCGATACGCTCTTTGGCGCTGATGCGGAAGTGGTAATCACATTTCGGGCAGACATTAAGATTCCGCTCGATCTCCTTGCTGTAGATTATCTCCTCACAGTTTTTACATTTAGTCCAAAGCCCTTCGGGCATCTTGACGTTTTTTTTCACAACCGGCACCATCGGTGCTTTTGATTTTTTAAACCAGGACATGAGTTACCTCGTAGTTTGACAGAGCAGCTTATATCTCAAAAACTTCGCCGCCATCCAGAACCTGCAGACGGTCATCATTCAGAGCGGCCAGTTCCGCCTGAAGATCTTCCAGAAACTGCGGTTTCATGTGAAAAATCTTGATCGGAACATTCCGATCGCCAAACTTTTCCAATTCAGTCTTGAGCATGCCAGGGGTCAGGTGTCCGCTGAGCTGCGCCAAGCTTTCCAGCCGATTCGGAAAAGATGTCTCTATAAATGCAATTTTCAAATCAGGACAATCTCCTGCCATTTTCCAGATTGCATCAGTCGTAGAAGTATCTCCAGAATAAAACAAACTGCCATTTATACCTGAGAGACAATATCCGACCGTATAGACCGTATGATTGGTCTGCGCAAAAGAGACTGTGTAACCGCCGATTTCAATGACTCCATTTTCCGGCAAGCTGTTCAGGCTGATAACCGGAGCTTCTTTAGACGGAATCTTGGTAAAATCGGGCCAGATATAATCATTAAACAGATGCTGACGAATTGCATCCAGGACCGGTTCCGGTGCCCAAATCCGGATCGGAGTCTTGCGTCGACTCATGACATTGTCCGCCAGAAAGGCCAGATCGACCATATGGTCTAGGTGAGCGTGGGTCAGAAGGATATCATCAATCTGTGCCTGTTCATCCAGTGTCATTGACGATGCGATTGTCCCCGCATCGAGCAGTAATCGGTTGTCGATCAGCAGGCTGCTGGTAAAACGCCCGGGTACACGTGATCCAAAACAGCCCAACACTCTAATCTTCATTCTATCAACAATACAGGGGTCGCTCATGCGGCCACCTGCACCCCTTCCTTGAGAGAACGTATAAACTTCCGAACCTCCGGCAACAGATCTTTGCCTTTGCCGTGAGTCGCAATGATTTTAACCAGGGCGCTGCCGACCACAACCGCATCTGCGAATCTGGCTACAGCCGCCGCATCAGCCGGCGTGCTGATCCCGAAGCCGACCGCGACCGGAACCGGGCTATGCTCCTGTATTATGCGAACTTCATCCGCAATCGCAGCGGCGTTAATACGCTGGGTTCCGGTAACACCGGTCATTGAAACATAATAAAGATACCCTTCACCCGACGCTGCCAATCGCTGCATCCGCTCCGGTGGTGTTGTCGGTGCGAGCAGCGCAATCAGATCAACTCCATTACTCTTGAGATCCGCGTGAATTTCGTCGGTCTCTTCAGCCGGCACATCGACCAACAGCAAGCCATCGACGCCTGCGCCAGCGGCCGCAGCCGCAAAAGCTGCCGGGCCAAAACGAAACACCGGGTTATAATAGCCCATCAGAATTATCGGCACATTGGTCCGTAACCGAACCCGCGCCACCAGATCAAGCACATCTTGCAGTGTTGTGCCGGCGGCCAGAGCACGCTCCGATGCAGCTTGAATAGTTGGCCCGTCAGCCATCGGATCGGAAAATGGCATGCCGAGTTCAATCAGATCGGCCCCGGCTTCAACCAGAGCGTGTATCAGCTCTTCAGTTGTTACCAGATCCGGATCCCCAGCCGTCAAAAAAGGCACCAGCGCGGTTTTCCCTTCCCGTTTCAAAGCTGTCAATGTTGCCCCGATTGTACTCATAAACCCACCAATTTCAGACCGTAATTTTTAATAATATTAAATATCGGGTAATTTTTCAACACTCTTGCGCAAGTTTACGCGTCAAACTGAGAAAATCTGTAAACATTTCCCTGTTCATCCGGCCGGTTTGCAGGTTGTAGCGACTGGTATGATAGCTAGCCGCCAACCACAAACCGTTCGGCAAGCGATAGTGCGCCGCATGAGCGAACGGGTAATCTTTTAAACGCTCCACCACCCCTTGTTCACGAAAATACTTCAGGCAACTGTCATAGGCACCACGACCGAGAGCAACGATCACCCGCAGGTTTTTCAGAGCAGCCAGCTCCCGGGTGAGGTACGGTCGACAATTGGCAAATTCGGCAGCGACCGGTTTATTCTCCGGCGGCACACATTTGACTGCATTGGTAATATAAAGGTCATGCAGCTGTAAACCATCATCGTCGGCAGTCGCTTCCGCCTGATTGGAAAACCCGGCCGCATGCAGCAACGGATACATGAAATCTCCAGCACCATCGCCGGTAAACGGTCGCGCTGTCCGGTTGGCGCCATGCGCGCCGGGAGCCAGCCCGACCAGACAGACCCGCGCCTGCAGATCACCGAATCCACTGACCGGCCGATTATGATAGTCCTGCCGCAAACGCCCCCGGGCCGGTTTCAGCCCGTCAATATATTGTGCCAGACGCTGACAACGAACACAGTCGTTGAGTTCCGCCAGCCGGATTTGCGCCATCAGCGTCCCTGCCCACCCGGTTTACCGCCACCACCGCTACGTCGCCGCCGCGGCCGATGTGACGGGCGGCCTGTCGCAGCGCGTTTCTCTGGATGCGGCGCCTTCTTATGGGTAGTGCCGCGTTTATAATCGTGACAGAGGTCTTCATCCATCGGCACGGTACTCGGTATTTTCTGGCCGATATATTCTTCAATCTCGGGCAGATAGTAAGCCAGATCCTCATCGGCAAAACTGATCGACTTACCCTCGGCTCCGGCCCGGGCGGTCCGACCGATCCGGTGCACGTAATCTTCAGGATCCTGTGGCAGATCGTAATTAACCACGTGGGTCACACCATCTATATGCAGCCCACGCGATGCGACATCAGTTGCGACCAGAAAGTTTATTTTGCCGTCCTTGAAATCGCCAAGAATCCGCATCCGCTTTTTCTGCATAACGTCACCGGAGAGAACCGCAACCTTATAATCATTGTGCTGCAGGCGGCCCGACAAATGCTCGGCCTCCCTCTTGGTATTGACAAAGATCAGGACCCGTACGGCCTCAGTCTCTTTTTTCAACAATCCGAGCAGTAGCGGGAATTTCTCTCGCCGGGCGACATGGTAGGCTATCTGCTCCACCCGCTCGGCGGTTACCTGCTCCGGTTCAATCTGCACCTTTTCGGCAATATTCATGAATTCATAAGCCAACTCCATGACACGTTGCGAAAGTGTGGCAGAGAACAGCATGGTCTGGCGCTTTTCAAATGGCGGCAACCGACGCAGAATAAACCGCAGGTCTTTGATGAAACCCATGTCGAACATCCGGTCAGCCTCATCAATGACCAGCGACTCGACATCTTTAAGTGAAAAAACATTTTGTTTGGCATAGTCAATCAACCGACCGGGAGTCGCGACTATAATATCGACACCATCACGCAACGCCTGACGTTGTTTTTCATAATCTACGCCACCGAAAATCGGTTGCACCTTATACGGGCAGAAGGCTCCGATCCCTTGCGCATCAGCACAAATCTGCACCACCAGCTCACGGGTTGGAGCCAGGATCAGAGCCCGCGGGCCTCGTTTTTTATCTTTTTCAGCAGAAGCCGACAATCGGGTAAACAGCGCAATCAGAAAAGCCGCAGTCTTGCCGGTTCCGGTCTGGGCCTG
>JAUVAJ010000082.1 GCA_030591795.1 Desulfuromonadales bacterium
AGGGAAGATTACAGAGGACGCCAGAAACAAGCAGTTGATTGTTACTGATATTCAAAAGAATATCGATAAGGTAAGAGAATTGGCCAGAATTCTTGACACACCGGAACGTCAGGTTCTCATTGAAGCGCGAATTGTAGAAGTTGCGACAACTGCCAACCTTGACCTTGGTGTCAACTGGAATATCTTCTACAGTCAGGATAAACAATTTGCCGGAACTGGCAACACCGGCGGTGAAATAGGCATGGGTGGTAACTTTGTTGTCCCGGCTTTTGGTGCAGGAACTGGCCAGACCGCTGGATTTGGTACCGGATTCAGCTGGGGCCAGGTTGGTGTAAATACGACAATTCTCGATTTAAGGTTGTCTGCACTTGAGACCGCAGGTGAGGGTCGAGTTGTTTCCAATCCACGTGTTATGGCTTTGAATGGTGAAAGTGCCAAAATTTCACAAGGTACACAGATTCCTTATCAGACTGTATCGGATGGCGAGGTAGCAACTACTATGGTTGAGGCTGCCCTTTCCCTTGAGGTAACGCCGATAATAAATCCTGATAATAGTGTTATTTTGGAAGTCAGTGTTACAAACAGTACTCCTGGCACGACCGTCGCTACCGGAGCTGGTGCTGCACCGTCGATTGATACAAAAGAAGCTGAAACAAAGATGTTGGTCAAAAACGGCGAAACGATGGTTATTGGTGGTATCTATGTCGAGAAGGATGATTACAGTGAAAATGGGGTTCCTATCCTTATGGATATCCCGATCCTTGGTCATTTGTTTAAATCAACCAAGACCAACAAAAACAGAACTGAGTTAATGATCTTTATAACTCCCAGAATTTTGGACTAGATAGATATTTTGCCCAGTTAAAAAGGGGCAGGGTGACCTGCCTCTTTTTAGTCTGAATAGTTAGAAATGAACAGTCATATATTCTTAATCGGCTTTATGGGCGCTGGGAAATCAACTGTCGGCCTTGCAGTAGCGCATGCGCTGTCTTTGCCTTTAGTTGATCTTGACGCTCTTATAGTTGAAGTTGCTGGGAAGAGTATCAAGTCGATTTTCTATGATGAGGGTGAATCGAGTTTTAGAGATTATGAGTCAAACTGCCTTAGCAGTTTGTCGAACATTGCACCATCTGTTATTGCTACCGGAGGTGGTATCATTGGTCGTAATGAGAACCGAACCTTCATGCGCGACAGCGGTACGACCGTTTACCTGGCGGCTGAATGGGCTACACTGCAACAAAGACTTGAAGGGACAAATGATAGACCATTAGCCGGATCAGGTGTCGACATGGCTACGACTAGAGCTCTCTTTTTAGACCGTTGCCCCTTGTATGAGCAGGCAGACCTTGTGATCCAGACAGACCAGAAAACTGTACAAGAGATTGTTGATGATATCAGAAACTACACGCAACTCTAAGATCGAGAAAATTATTGTAGGTTTGGAACATGCTGCTTATCCAATTATTATTGGTCAGGGCATGTTGAATAACTTTGCAGAGGCCTTGAATGAAATATCATTCCCGCGCAAAGTAGTTATTGTCTCTAATGAGCTGGTTTTTTCTTTGTATGGGGATGTTGTTCAGACCAATCTCATAGATGCTGGTTATGACGTAGCCAAAATTCTTATCGGCGATGGTGAGAAATATAAGACTTTGACTACATTGTCTACTGTTTATGATCAACTTGTAGAGAATGATATGGATAGAAGTTGTGGCATTATTGCTCTTGGTGGCGGCGTTGTAGGTGATCTGGCTGGATATGCAGCATCTTCCTACATGCGCGGCGTTGCTTGTGTGCAGTTGCCAACCACCTTACTTGCTCAGGTTGACAGCTCGGTTGGTGGCAAGACTGCTGTAAACCATCCGCAAGGTAAAAACATCATAGGTGCCTTTTATCAACCAAAATTGGTCTGTATAGATGTTGACGTGCTCAAAACCTTAGCAGAACGCGAATATCTTGCTGGTTTTGCAGAGATTGTAAAATATGGAGTGATTCGGGATGCTGATTTTTTTAATTGGTTGATTGAGCATAATGAAGCGCTGCTTAACCGTGATCCAGAAGCTCTTAATTATGCAATAAAGACGTCTTGCCAAATTAAGGCGGATATTGTAGAAATTGATGAGAAAGAGTCTGGGATAAGGGCCATCTTGAACTTTGGCCATACTTTTGGCCATGCGGTTGAAACAATCACAGATTATAATAGATTTCTGCATGGTGAAGCCGTTTCCATTGGTATGATTGTCGCGGCAAAGATTGCTGAGCAAAAAGGACTCTGTTCAGTACTTGATGTAAAGGCTGTGTCCACACTGTTACAACGCTTTAATTTGCCGATTACTGCTCCTTCATTTCCGATTGAGGACTATATTGAAGCAATGATGCATGACAAGAAGGTTAAATACGGAATGTTGAGAATGGTTTTGAATCGTGGAATAGGTCAGTGCGAGGTTGTTGATGTTGCTGATCCGATAGCGGTTTTAATGCCGATCCTTCAATCATAGTTAGTGTCCATCCGGAAACTCCAGATGAGCACGAGTGCAGTTTTCGATTTGGAAACGAGCAATTTTTTGCAAGGTCAAGGAAATTAAGCATTTGAGCGGAGGCGTAGTACTTTACGCCGCACAATCAAAGGTGCAGATTGACGCCGAGATTGCAGAAAAGAGCCGTTTCCAGACGAAAACTAGTTAATGGGTCTAATGATGACTGATCAAGCAAAATTCAGTGAAAAAATTGCAGAATATCAGAAGATCCTGACCCAGGATTGTAAGTCTCTGGTTTTTATTCCACTAGCTGGTTATTTCTTTAAAGCCGGTTTGTTGGATGATGCTCTTGAAACTGCTCTCAAAGGAACCTGGGAGTTGCCTGATTATGCGCCTGGATACGTTGCTGTTGCCAGAATATATTCCAAGCGCCAAGTTTATCAGAAAGCTTTGTCTGCCTATCAGAAAGCTGTCGCCATTGATCCTTCTTGTCTTGACGCATATAAAGGGATGGCTGGCTTGTATCGCGAGCAAGGAGAGCTTGAGGCTGCATCAAACTTACTGACTAAAGCAGTTTTCCTGTTTCCGGATGAGCCATCTATTAAGCAGATGTTAGAGTCACTTACATCTACTACATCGACTCCACCTCCTGAACCGGCAGCTGTTGGTACGGCACAGCTTCCGAACAAGATGGAGCCGATCACGACCGGTACAATTGCTGAAATTTATATTAAACAGGGGTTGTATGATAAAGCCCTGGAAGTTTATCGTGAACTATATACGGAAACCAATGATCCGGCAGTAGCCCGAAAAATTGCTGAGATTGAAACTATGGCTCAAGGTGGCGCTCCGCAGGTGGCTGCAGAAGTTCCTGCACCAGAGTCTACATCGTCTACGATTGCTGATCCAGTTTCTGCTATTAGTGAAAAAGGACGTATGTCCGGTGAATCAGTGCTTGATAACCTGAACAGTATGTTGGCCTCTATTCAGGCTAGGAGGAATCGTGTTTAACAAAATTTTACAAGATATTGTCAAACAATCCGGTGGCGGAATCGGCGCAGTACTTATGGGCTATGACGGGATTCCTATAGAACAATATCTGGAGCCGATTGAAGGACTCGATTTTCAAATGCTTTCTGTTGAGTACGCCAATGTTATTCGTGAGATCAGAAAAACAGTCGAGCTCCTTGATACCGGAGTAATGGAGGAAGTGTCTATCAAGACCGAACGCTTGTACGTAATTATTCGTTCTCTTACTGACGATTATTTTTTGGCTTTGACTCTGGATAGGCGCGGCAATTACGGTAAAGGTCGCTATCTGATGATGCGTGAAACACCAAAATTAATTGAAGCCTTGAGTTGATATTTAGTATGACTATTCTTGTTTTACATGGACCCAACCTGAATCTACTTGGTCAACGCGAGCCGAATATTTATGGCAGTGAGACGCTGGCGGAGATTGATAGAGAAATCAGTCAACTCGGCGAGCAACTTGGTAGTAAAGTAGACTCCTTCCAATCTAATCACGAAGGTGAACTTATAGATCGTTTACACCTGTCTATGCACGACGGCACCTCTGGAATACTTATCAATCCTGGTGGCTTAACCCATACCAGCGTTGCCTTGCGCGATGCTATTGCAGCTTTATCGATTCCGGTCGTTGAAGTTCACCTGTCAAATATCCATGCTCGCGAATCGTTTCGCCAGTTGTCTTATGTGTCACCTGTTGTTGCGGGTGTTATTTGCGGTTTTGGTAAAGACGGTTATTTACTGGCATTACGCGCAATTTTAGTGAAACTGAATTAAGTCATTGTTGCCAAACTCCCCATTATGGTAAAACACAGACGCCGCAAGGCAATTGATCTTCTTCAGCAACATGATCTGGACGCCATGTTGTTCACTGATATGATAAATATCAGGTATTTGACCGGTTTTACCGGTACAGATGGTGCCTTGATCGCAGCAAATGAGGATACCTGGTTGCTGTGTGACAGTCGTTATACGGTTCAAGCTGCACGCCAGAGTGCTTGCACCGTTATAGAATACAAAAAAAAGCAGTCCTCTCTGGTTGATCATCTCAAGAGTAAGAAGCTGCATAGAGTCGGTTTTGAAAGCAGTGTAGTTACCTATGCTGAATTTAATGAGATTAAGCAGCTCGCAGGAACTGACGTAGAGTGGGTAGCGGTAGAGGATGCTTCTTCTATTCGAGTATTGAAGGATGAATCAGAAATTACGTTGATTGAACAAGCTGCTTCTTTTTCTGCTCAGGCCTTTAATGAAATCGTATCACTGATCACCCCCGGAGTTACAGAGAGTGAAATAGCTCTGGCTCTGGAAATTGCCGTAAGAAAATGCGGTTGCGAAGAAAAATCTTTCGATTTTATTGTTGCCTCGGGTGAAAGGGGAGCTTTGCCGCATGGTGTTGCTTCCGGGAAAGCTATTAACTCATCTGAACTGGTGACAATAGATTTTGGCGGCCGTTATAGTGGCTATTATTCGGATGAAACTGTTACTTGTGCACTCGGGAAACCGGCTGAGAAGATGCGCACGGTTTTTGATATAGTTCTCGAAGCGCATGACCGTGCCATTACTAGCATTAAACCAGGTGTGCCACTCAAAGATATTGACGCTGTTGCCAGAAAATATATAAAAAAATGTGGATATGCTGATTATTTTGGTCATGGTCTTGGTCACGGAGTCGGACTCGAGGTTCATGAGGCTCCGAGGGTGTCTCCTTTGTCAAAGGGGTTGACTGAAGTTGGAATGGTCTTTACTGTTGAACCTGGAATTTATCTACCAGATATTGGTGGAGTTAGAATAGAGGATATTGTTGTGGTCACGGAAGAGGGGTGCAGAATTCTGACCCGTCTGCCAAAAAAATACCAAAGTTTGAATTAGGTTAACGTTGCGCTTTAAATAGAAGTCGCGTTTACAGGAGGTTACAATGGACATTAAGGACATCAAAGCACTGATTAAGTTGGTGACAGACACAGATATCACCGAATTCGAGATGGAGAACGCCGAAGAAAAAATCGTCGTCAAGCGCGGAACTGGTCAGGAAGTTGTGCATATTGCTGCCCCGGCAGTTATGTCTGCTCCAGCCCCGGCTGCCGCCGCTGCACCCGCAGCCCCGGCCTCAGCCGCAGAGAGCGCTCCGGCTGTTGATGATAAATTTCAGACTATCAACTCACCGATTGTCGGCACCTTCTACCGTAAGCCGAGCCCGGAAGCTAGCGTTTACGCTGAAGTCGGTGACATAGTTGAGGCTGGCGCGACTGTCTGTCTGGTTGAAGCAATGAAAATGTTTAACGAGATCGAGGCAGAATTCAAATGTAAGATTGTCGAAATCATCAAGGATGATGCCGCTCCGGTCGAATTTGGCGAGGCGTTGTTCCGGGTTGAGCCTCTGTAAAAATCTGATCTGAAATGGCAAGGGCCGGTTGTTTTTTATGCCGGATGTTTTATATGAGCATAATTTGGAGATAATTTGATGTTTCATAAAATTCTGATTGCAAACCGCGGTGAGATTGCAGTGCGGGTCATTCGTGCCTGCAAAGAACTTGGTATTAAAACGGTTGCGGTGCATTCTGATGTTGATAGTGAATCGCTGCACGTCAAACTGGCTGACCAGAGTGTCTGTATCGGACCAGCGACCAGCGCTAACAGCTATCTGAATATCAAGGCGATTATCAGCGCAGCCGAAGTGACCGACGCTGATGCGATTCATCCCGGGTACGGATTCCTGTCTGAGAATGCTGAGTTCGCCGAGATCTGTGAGAATTGCGGTATAACTTTTGTTGGCCCGTCAGCAGAAAGTATGCGTTTGATGGGTGACAAGATCAGCGCACGGCGTACGGTTACTGAAGCCGGTGTACCGATTCTTCCCGGCACCAAGGATAACGTTGCGACCGTCGATGAGGCGAAGAAGATAGCCGAAGAGATCGGCTTTCCGGTCATCATCAAGGCAACGGCCGGTGGCGGTGGCCGCGGCATGAAGATCGTGCATTCGCAAGCACATCTGCCTAATGCATTTGCAGCAGCTCGGACCGAAGCTGAAGCCGGATTCGGTAATCCTGATGTCTATATCGAGAAGTATTGTGAAAACCCCCGTCACGTCGAGATTCAGATCCTGGCTGATAAGCATGGTAATGTCATCCACCTTGGTGAACGTGATTGTTCAATTCAGCGCCGACACCAGAAACTGATCGAAGAGGCGCCGTGTCCGGCACTCTCCCCTGAGCTCAGACAGAAGATGGGCGAATGTTCCGTCGAAGCTGCCAAAAAAGTTGGTTACAACAGTGTTGGGACAATGGAGTTTTTGCTCGACAAAAACAACGACTTTTTCTTCATGGAGATGAATACGCGTGTTCAGGTTGAGCATCCGGTCACTGAAATGGTTACCGGTGTTGATGTTATTAAAGAACAGATTCGCTCTGCGGCCGGTGAACCGTTGCGTTTCACCCAAGAGGATATCAAGATTAACGGGCACGCGATCGAGTGTCGGATAAATGCTGAAGACCCGGACAAATTTACCCCGTTTCCTGGCAAGATCGACGGTTACCATACGCCTGGTGGCTTGGGTGTGCGGGTTGATAGTTTTGTCTATGATCAGTACACCGTCCTGCAATACTATGATTCAATGATTGCCAAATTGATTGTTCACGCTGACACGCGTGAGGAAGCAATCAAACGCATGGATCGGGCTCTTGATGAATATATTATTGAAGGGATCAAGACGACTATTCCGTTTCATAAGCGTATTATGAACAATAAAGACTTTATTGACTCGAACGTCGATACTGGTTTTCTTGAAAGATAAAAATCAAAAAAGGGGCCGTTACGGCCCCTTTTTTATTTCAGGGTGAAGCGTGAAAAC
>JAUVAJ010000332.1 GCA_030591795.1 Desulfuromonadales bacterium
CCCTGATTCAGGGCGGAATGGGTGTTCGTGTTTCGGCCGCAGGTCTGGCCGGCGCTGTTGCTAAAAGTGGCGGAGTTGGTCTGGTTGCTTGTGCTGGAATCGGACTGAACAGCCCCCATTACAATGGTCGCAATTATTTTACTGCGGATCCGTTGGCTTTGAAAGATGAGTTGAAAAAAGCCCGTGAGATTGCACCTGATGGTATCATCGGCATCAACTGCATGGTCGCCACGACGGATTACGACGATATGGTCAAGGCGGCTTGCGAGGGTGGCGCTCAGGTGGTTGTTTGCGGTGCCGGTATGCCGATGAATCTTCCCGGGCTGACTGTCGATTGGCCGGATGTTGCACTGATACCGATTGTTTCATCGCTCAAGGCGGCACAACTGATCGCCCGCAAATGGTCGAGAAGTTATAATCGTCTGCCCGATGCGGTGGTTGTGGAAGATCCTGATACAGCCGGGGGACACCTGGGTGAAAAGATCGAAAAGATCGGCAGTGGTGATTACGATCAGTATGAAACGGTTCGCCAGGTAAAAAAACTTTTTCGTGACGAATTAAACCACGATATTCCGATTATTGCCGCCGGTGGTATCTGGGATCGTAATGATCTCGAATATGCGTTGGCACAAGGCGCCGATGCAGTACAGATGGCGAGCCGGTTTGTCTGTACAGAAGAGTGCGACGCTGATGACGCTTTTAAACAGTATTATCTCGATTGCCGCAAAGAAGATATCGGCTTGATCATGAGTCCGGCCGGTCTTCCGGGCCGCGCAATTGTGAAAAACATGGATGCGGTCTCCTCGCGTGATCGTGATCTCGACATCACCTGTCCGTCCAACTGTCTGAAAAAATGTACCTACAAGGAATCGCGTGACCGCTTCTGTATTGTCCATGCTCTGGATCGGGCACAACGGGGCGACACTGAAACCGGCATCGTTTTTTGTGGCACCAACGCCTGGAAGGCAGATAAAATCGAGACGGTGCAGGATGTCTTTGATGAGCTGTTTGCGGTTGAGGCAAAGGTGAATATAGCGAGCTGATTAACAGAAATTGCTAAAGTTGAATTTTAAGGGGGATGAGCCGTGGGCTTTTCCCCTTTTATTAATTGGGAAAAACGCAAAAAGCTGAGCAGGCAAGTCTTGTTTTAATGCGCTAAGCTGTTGTACACTTCGTAAGTTGTCCAATTACCGATTTCAAGGAGTATCTGCATGTCTAATCCTTCCCCGGAATTTATTCCAAAATGGATCGCTTGGGAGAGCACCCAACGCTGCAATCTCAACTGTGTCCACTGCCGTTGTTCATCTGATCTCGATGCGGCGGTAGGTGACTTCAATACTGAAGAAGCATTCAAACTGATTGATGACATCTGTGAGGTCAGCCAGCCGGTCATGGTTCTCTCCGGTGGCGAGCCGCTGATGCGTCCCGATATCTTTGAAATCGCCGAGTATGGTACCAGCAAAGGTCTGCGCATGTGCATGGCGACCAACGGTACGCTGATCACCGACGAAGTCTGTCAGAAAATGATCAAGGCCGATATCAAGATGGTCTCCCTCTCTCTCGACGGTTCCACGGCCGAGATCCATGATGACTTTCGTTCCTCCCCCGGAGCGTTTGAAGGGGTGATGCGTGGAGCCGAGACGCTGAAGCGCAACGGCATCAAGTTCTTGATCAACTCATCCTTCACCAAACGTAACCAGCAGGACATTGGCGCCACTTTCAAGGTCGCCAAGGCGATGGGTGCGACCGCCTGGTACATGTTTATGATCGTGCCGACCGGTCGTGGCGAAGACATCATGAGCGAGTTGATCAGTGCCGAAGATTACGAAGAGATTCTGGCTTGGCACTATGAGCAGGAGAAGGGTGAGGATGAGATCCTTATGCGCCCGACCTGTGCTCCGCATTACTACCGGGTTGTGCCGCAGATGGCCAAGGCCGAAGGCGTAGATTTCAAGCGGCGCTCCCTGACTTTTTCCACCGGCGGCGGCAAAGGCTGTATCGCTGCCCAGACCATTTGTTTGATCGACTGTTTCGGCAATCTCAAGCCGTGCTCCTATTTCCACTCGTCGGTCGGCAACGTCAAGCAGATTCCGTTCAAGGAACTCTGGTTCAACTCCAAGGTTTTTAATGACCTGCGCAATTTCAAAGCATATGGCGGCCGGTGTGGTGAGTGCGAATTCGTCAATGTCTGCGGCGGTTGCCGTGCCCGGGCCGACGCGGTCTATGGTGACTACATGGCTGAAGAACCGTTCTGCAACTATGTGCCGCTGCGCACCCGCAAGCGGCTGGAAAAAGAAGCGGCGGAGATGGCGCCGAAGAAACCGGTGTAACCAGAATTGTTACCAAATTAAATTATCGCTATTCAGTCTGTGCATCTGGTCTACAGCCATTGCCTGCGTTCAACGTTGTCACTTAACTTCCCGCAAGCAACTGCTGTAGCCCACATGCTGTGCGGCTAGTAAGTCCGCTGAATTATTAATTAACCAAAATTTCAATATCAGGAGAAACCTAAATATCATGAGCACCGAATACAATTTCATCAAGGCTTGTTGGGGTCAGCCCGTTGACCGCGTACCTGTATGGCTGATGCGCCAGGCTGGCCGTTACCTCCAGTGCTACAAGGATGTCCGGGCCAAGGGCGGCGGCACTTTTCTTGATCTGTGTAAGGACCCGGCGCGCGCAGCTGAAGTTACCATCCAGCCGATCGATATTCTCGATGCCGATGCGGCGATTCTCTTCTCCGATATTTTGACCCCGATCGAGCCGATGGGGATGGCGCTTGATTTCGTTCCCGGCCCGGTGTTCGAAAAGCCGATCCGTACCGCGGCTGATGTTGACGCTCTGGTCGTGCCGGAAAACATGGCCGAAGCGG
>JAUVAJ010000314.1 GCA_030591795.1 Desulfuromonadales bacterium
ACACCACCATGTACCGGGATGACGCTGGACAAAGCGATGAGTTCTTCCGCAGCAACGTCATTGCCCTGCCGTATCACTTGCATCCTGGAGCCAGAGCGCTGGTCATTGGCCCGGGCGGTGGTAAAGATGTCAAGGTTGCGCTGGCGACCGGGGCTAAGCATGTGACAGCAGTGGAATTGAATCCTCTGATCGCTTTTGCGGTTAACGAGGAGTTCGGCTCTTTTACCGGGCAACTCTACAACGATCCGCGAGTCGAACTGGCGGTCGACGAGGGGCGTAATTATATCCGCCGGTCTGAACAGCGCTATCATGTGATCCAGGCCTCAGCCGTCTTCGGCCGGACGGCCCCGGCAGCCGGTGCTTTTACATTGTCAGAGAACAATCTATATACGGTTGAGGCGTTTCGGGATTACTGGAATCATCTTGAAGATGACGGGATTCTGACGATTGCCCGGTTTATTTTTGAGCGGGAGACCCTGCGACTGGTCTCGCTCGGTGTGGCGTTACTGCAGGAAGAGGGGGTTGTCGATCCGGGCGCGCACCTGGCGATCATCAAGGAGCGAGGACTGGCGAATGTCATGCTGAAGCGGACGCCGTTCAGCGCTGACGAAATTGCGCAACTGCGGCAGATGGCCAATGAGCGTGACTTCCGAATTGTCTACCTGCCTGACCAGCGTGACGGCAGTAGCCTGTTTCAGCGCTTGATTGCCGCGAAGGGGAGTGCTGATTTTTATGCTTCCTTGCCGTACGATCTGACGCCGACCAGCGATGACCGGCCATTTTTCTATTACATGCTGAAACCGATTGATTTTGTTCAACTTTTCACTTTTCCGGAGAAGGGCTCATTTGAGGATCGAGCGCTGTTGACCCTGCGCAACCTGCTGGTTATTGTAACCGGGTTTGTGCTGGTCTTTTTGCTCTTGCCGTTGCTACTTTGGCGTCGGGATGCGCTGCGTGAACCGGCGGCCGGGCGACGTATCTTCTACTTTGCCTGCCTCGGCCTCGGTTTTATGTTTATCGAGATCGGACTGCTCCGCAGCTTCATCCTGTTTCTCGGTCAACCGATCTATGCCCTGGCGGTGATCCTCTGCGCATTGTTGATTTTTTCCGGTTTTGGGTCACTATTGGCCGGGCAGTTGGCACGGCGTCGACCGCGGCGCACACTCGCATTTGTATTGTTGGCACTGGTCTTGCTCTCTTTTATCTATATTGCGGCACTGCCGCCGATTCTCGATCTGGCAATGACGGCCACGCTGCTGCAACGCTGCCTGCTGTCGATCGGACTGCTCGCCCCACTCGGGTTGATGCTCGGTATGCCGTTGCCGCTCGGGATGCGTCTGCTGCACTCATCGCCGGATGGGGTTGCCTGGAGTTGGGGCATCAACAGTGCGACCAGTGTCTGGGGCGCTTTACTGGCGGTCGTTGCGGCGATGAATTTCGGCTTTACCTTGACTCTGGTCTTCGGCACCGTGACTTATATTATTGCGGCCCTGGTAATTCTTTGGCCCGGCGCAGGCAATAAAGGGTATTCGTGAAAGCAATATATTTTACATTTAACTCAATCTTGCGCAGTTGCACTCTGATCGGTTTACTGTTTCTGGTCGCCTGTACAGGTGAAGCTGAAACCGGTCTCAATGGTCAGCTGTTGTTTGAAAGCCGGCCGATAGCCGGTGCCAGTGTCGAGATTTATCTTAAATCTGAAAAAGATCAGTCAACTCTGCCATTCATGACTACGTCAACTAATGATCAAGGGAGCTATCAAGTCAGTTTGCCGGCCGATCGTTACTTTATTATCGCCAAGCTGCGCCAGACCCTTGATAATGGACGTATTCGCATGTTGATGGCCGAGAGTCCGGCGAACCCGATTGAGGTTACTGCGGGGCAGCGAACTATTCCGGCTTTCTCTCTGCGGGAAATGGGCCGGGACGGTGCGCTGGT
Organism: Desulfuromonadales bacterium; assembly: GCA_030591795.1. The sequence goes on from JAUVAJ010000314.1 coordinate 1,939, forward strand.
GGCGTTGCCGGAAACCGGGGTTCGTGGCCGGTTGTTGACGGCCGGGCAACCGGTTTCTGGTGGGACGGTTTATGTCTACACCGAGGCTGCCTCCGGATTGATGGGTCCGTCTTACGGGGAAGCGGTGCAAAGTGATAGCGAAGGTCGTTTTCAGATTGATCTGCCGGCTGGCAAGTTTTTTTTTGCTGCCCGCAAACGTAGCGGTGGCTCGAGAATGGGCGAGCCGGATGCTGGTGATCTGAACGGTGTTTACCCGAATAACCCGGTTGCGGTTACCGCCGGCTCCTACGCCGCTCTGGCCGACTTGGTGCTTACGCCGGTCGATGCGACGGCCCGGGCCGAACGGCTGGCTGACGGAAAATTTGCGGCGACCCCGACCTGGTTCTCTGGCCGGGTGGTCAATCAGGATGGCCGGCCGGTGCCGGGAATCTACATTTTTGCCTATCTCGATAGCCGGATGGTCGGCAAGCCGACCTATATTTCTGCGGCGACTGATACTCAGGGTGTCTACCGTTTGAATCTCGGTTCTGGTGGCGCATATTATCTCGGCGCCCGCAGCACCTTCGGCGGTCCGCTGGAGCCGGGTGAATGGGTCGGCACCTTCGATGGCCAACCCGATCACCGGGTCGAAATTGCGGCTGATCAGCAACAGGCCCTGGCCGACATTGTTGTACGCGAGGTCTGGTGATGCGTCTTTTGCTGCTCATGCTGCTCATGCTGCTTTTACTGTTGCCGATCCAGGTCGGGGCGCAGGTGCTGACCGGTCGGACCGTCTGGAACGGTTCGGTTACGGTGACGGAGACGATCCGGATTGAGCGGGGTGCCGAGTTAATCATTGAGCCTGACACCAAGGTCAGTTTTAAGGCCGGTAGCCTCGAAGTAGCCGGTAGTCTGCAGGCCGACAGCGCCCAATTCAGTGGTGCCAGCTGGCAGGGGATCGTGCTTAAAGGGTGTGATGAATCGACATATTTACGCGAGGTGTCGGTCTCTGGAGCCAAGATCGGTATCCAGGTGATTGGCGGCCAGCCGCTGTTGGAAAATAATCATTTCGTCGGCAACCGGGTCGGTGTGGAGTTGCGCCAGAAGACAGCTGCAACGGTTCGCAATAACCGGTTTGCTGCGAATGCCAAGGTCGGCCTGTTTGTCAAAGA
>JAUVAJ010000181.1 GCA_030591795.1 Desulfuromonadales bacterium
CAAGATCCTTACGCTCCTGTTCAGTCAGGGTGACTCGATATCTTGGCGACATGGCAACCTCCTTCAGTTGCCATAGCTATATCACATGTTGAAAAATAACGAAACTTTAAATGTTACATGGTACTAGGATGACAGTCGTAGAAGTATACATCGACGATCTGGTCGTGATCAAAGTTGACATTGTCACTGAAAGAAATGACATTCGCAGAACTTGTCCCTGCGACAGCCATGAAACAACCTAAAACCAACAGAATTGTGATGAGCTTTTTCGTTTTCATTTTTCATCTCCTATCTCTAGATTGTTATCATATAGAGCATGTCTCCCCCGCAATCTTGCTCATCTTCATCATAAATCTCTGCGAACCTCCTTTTTGTTTAATGTTCACGAAAAAAGACAGCAGAATTGCTCTTTAAAAGAGGCAACCCGGCTGTCTTTTTGATTTTGGAGTCAAGACCCGTGGCTTTCCGACCCCGTCTTTAGGCGGGAATGGCTTTATCTTACTGTTCTTACAAGTATAACCGGTCAAACATAAATGTCAATACCACTTGAAGCATGAAGAATATTAAATTCTGTTGGGGGGCACCTGATATGATATCTTGATGGAGGGAAGTTGAGAAGTTATTATTGGCAACCTTAACTTTATTAATTAGTCTCCCGGTTAATCTTCATCGTAACATGCGTAACAAGGCCCTATCGCAGAACATCTAGAGTTTTGGTGTCTGCCGAATTACTTGAGATTAGTCATGCTAATTTCAAAAACTGCACAGGAAGAGCTCAGCTTATCCACATATATATATGGAACTAAGGTCGTTTGGTTGGCAAGCTATCATTGAAATTGTATAGGTGTTTAGGAGGACTGTATTTTATATTATTTAGGCTTGGTATTTGCAGTCATACTTGATTCGGTGAATCCACAATAATTCATGATAGTTCATTTTTTGTCAACTTATTGTTTTTGTTGTCGTTTATGCTGTTTCTCGAAAAGATTTACAGCACAGTTAATGTGTCGGAAAATTTTACATTTCTTGAGATGCTGGTAATTTCTATAAACTTTAACCTATGATGAAGTAAGACTTTCAATTTTACCAGGAGATGATAAAATGAAAAAGTTATGCAGACCTTTAATACTGTTTTTGGCTTTGATTTTCTTAATAAGTTGTTCAACATTGGCACTGGCTGTTTCAGTTGGGCCGGGCGACTTAGACCATGACGGTGATATAGACACGTATGACTATTCGCTCTTCCGTTCGACCCTCGGTACATACACAGGAGATCCAGGATTCAACGGGGAAGCCGATTATGACGGCGACGGCGGCATTTCCTATGCCGACTTAAGTTTTTCAACGTCGACAGTGGCTGTTGCCAGTGCTGAGTTAGTGGGGCCGATTAATGATATCTTCGTAGGGGATATGTTTAATGTTAATGTTGTTGCCAATGGTGTTGAAAGTATGAATGAACTTTTGGCTTTTGGCTTTGACTTAAATTATGGCATGACGGAATTTGCTTTCAATGGCGCTACAATGGGATCATTATTTTTTGATGACTCTTTTAAGTTCCCTGCTACCGCCGTGGCTGGTTCTACTTTTCCGGGATTGACTGGGGATGATATCCTACTGGCTTCACTAAGCTTTACGTCACTAACTACAGGGACTTTTAGTCTCGGCATTATCTCCAGCTTGTCTAATTTGAATCAAGGTTTAACCACTTTATTAGGACCTAAAATCGATATGACTCAAAACTTGGACATAGAGGTCTCAGGCGCACCAGTTCCAGAGCCTTCAACCATAGTTCTCATGTGTTTGGGTCTTGTGGGTATAGTTGGCTATCGAAATAAATTTAAGAAGTAGTTCCCCATAACTTCTTTTTTAGAGTTGGTTGTTTGAAGTTGCAATGCCAACCTTAACTTTTTGACCAACCTTCCAATTTGACAATATATTGTAAAATATGAACCACTCACGAAATAGCCCGACGTTTAACTGCCGGGCTATTTCCAAAGCAGATGATGCAGGCATGGGCAGATTACCTGGACAAGCTTGAGGCCGGAGCAGTGATCCCGTGCCGACCCGGGCAGCGAGTTCTTGACTGATTAACCCTCATCGAATCCACTAGAATTGTCTACTGTTCCAGACTCACGCAATCGCCTCAACACAGCCTCAGCAATTTCATTGGCATCTGATTGCACGGTCTGTTGTGGTGCTCCCAAGTCACGTATGATTTCCCCCTGACGCTGGCATGCAATTCCGCCATAGCTCAGGAAGGTCGTCAAAACCTTTTCATGCCCCAGGTTCTGGCTCCACGCCTTAAACTGTTCCGGAGTCTGACAAATATCCTGGCCGAGTTGGACAAGGGTATTTTTGAAGCTATGCGGGTTGAAATACGGTAAACCAGCGCTGATAAAGGCTTCTTGAAATATCTTACGAATGGGCGAGGCTGTGCTCCAGTGATTCCGTGTCAGACCTGCAGCTTCAAATTGGTGAGTAGCCCCCAGCGCCATGCGCGTCGCCGGAAAAAGCGGATCATCATTACCCCATAGCTTCTCATCTCTGAGATATGACACCCATCCTGCTACAATTTCGCGAATTTCATCGCCCACCGGAAAGAAGAAGGTGTTGAAGGTTTTACTGAATTTTGTCTTTACTTCTCGCGCATCCTGATAGACGTTGTTCATGACCAGATCGACATGTTTCAGCTTCAGCGAGGCAATGGCACTATCCCGTGCACCGGTCAGCAAAGTGAATGACACCAAGGCACGGTTACGCAGCTCAATTTCCGTGCTGATAGTCATCGTATTGATGACATGCTTGATCTGCTCCAACGTCGGTACCTTTTGTTCCCGTTGAGCCGTGGCTACCCGTGTATCCTTGTCAGACAAATTGAAATACTCGGCATCAGAATATTGAAAACGTGACTTGTAGCCGGGTTGCCACGCCAGCCACTGGAAAAATCGTTTAAGCTGCGTCAGTGTCGCATGTAAGGTCGCCTTGCTTAGTTTCTTCCCGGATTGTTGCCCTTTTTGCTGGGCAAGATATTTCTTGAACCCAATTGCCTGATCAAAGTGAAATTTCTTGAAATCTCGATATTTGGTGTAAACCTCAAACCGGTTGAATGCCTTTGCCGCCGCATCGACTGTTGGCTCACTATATCGCTTGGCTTCCTTCAAATAAGCAAAGTATTTGCGCTTGATACGTTCATTTTCTGCACTGTGCTTTTTCATGGTTTTATGTTCCTTCTCTTAAGTCATTGTTTACGGAGGGTTTGGTTCTCTCAACTATGCGTTGCATTGCTTGCGGAAAACTGATGTCCATTTTCCCGCGAATCTGCCCCAACCTAGTCAAGTTGACACGCCGATTCATGATGGAATCGCAGTCCGGGCAAATTGCTGACAGGTTGCCAAACTTCTCGGTGACGGGTGAGTATTCCACCATATTGGCAGCAGGAAATTTTGGAGCACGACAGCATACGCAATAGATTTCCCCCGGTTTGCAGGTCTGCTTGTTTTTTGCCCGGCGCACCCGAAGAAATGCTGCAAGGTCCTGACCGAGAATTAGCATGGGTCGTTTGTTATCGCTGGTTGCAAGCCCAGTCTTGACCCATCCCCGCACGGTATTTTTATGAATACCGAACAAATTGGCGATTTCTTCCACCGTGTAGTTGCGGTGGATTTTAACAAGTCGGTGGTTTGGATGACGTTTTCCCATAGCTCAACCAAACAATGTCAGTTTTGCACCATGACTGGTACTGACATTGCCCTTGCTCTGTTCATTAGTATTGCTGACACTTTCCCCGCTTGATAGATTGGAAACCGATGAAACCGACGAAACCGACTCCACCACTTCCACCCTCCATGCCTCCGCTGAACGATTGCCGCTGGCACGGGCAAAACGTCGACCATCGACAATGCGGCCTGCGTGTCGTTTTATCCACCATCCTAATTTACGACGGTTAATTTCGCCACGTTCCTCGGCTATGTCGCGTAAAACTTCCCGCAGTTCAGCATTCTTAGTGTTAAATAAAGATGCTTCATTTAACGCATCCCTCACCATGGCCGGAGCTTTTCGGAACACCGATTGCCAGGCTGCTAACAGGCGACCTAATGTTTCCCTATCAGGGTCTTCTGAAATCGCCTCAAACACTGAGATGGTCGGATCGGCGCATTTAAGCCACAAGAGCGGTTGCCGACAGAGATCAGACCAGTCGCCGTAACCCGCAAGCGACTTACATATGGTCTTCGGTCTGCCAGCGACAATCCACGCTCTTACGATGGTCAAAGCTGCTGAAACATAGCGACCCCGCTCTCGCAACACCTCACGTACCAGGTCAGGGCGTTGAAAACTACGAGCCGCCGGTGTCTCACAGCTGGGGTCAATGCGAATTGATATGCAACGGCGGGTCATATCTCGGATCGGTCCGACGTTGTTGCCGCTGGAAAGGAACAAGGTACGCGTGCTGACGGTGGCAGTTTTGGAAACACCCAGAATGCGCCCGCTCATGTACTCCGAAGTAAGCGTTGTGCACAGACTCTTGTGGGCCAGCAGATCGCCGGTAAGGTTATCAAACTCAACCACGGCTGGCCCCCGCAACAACTCTGCCAGGAGCAGTTTTCGGCACTCTTCGTCATCGGCGGG
>JAUVAJ010000094.1 GCA_030591795.1 Desulfuromonadales bacterium
GCAAATATGAACTACCGATGACCGTTGTAATCCAACCTGACGGCGAGGCACTGCAGCCTGATACAATGACCGAGGCCTGGACCGGTACTGGAACGATGGTGAATTCTGCCCAGTTCGATAGTCTGGACAATGAAGCGGCCAAAGAAAAAATTGCCGATTATCTTGAGTCTGAAAATATAGGTAAAAAGACTGTTAATTACCGGTTGCGTGATTGGGGTGTTTCCAGGCAGCGCTATTGGGGGACGCCGATTCCGGTAATTTATTGTGACGCGTGCGGTGTTGTACCGGTGCCCGAATCTGATCTTCCGGTCGTGTTGCCGACCGACATTAAATTTACCGGTGAGGGTGGGAGTCCGCTGGCTCAGGTTGAGTCCTTTGCCAAGACCAGTTGCCCCACCTGTAACGGCCCGGCACGCCGTGAGACCGACACCTTTGACACTTTTGTCGAAAGTTCCTGGTATCCTGCCCGTTATACCTGCTCTGATTATGACCAAGGCCCGCTCGATAAGTCGAAGGTCGAGTACTGGATGTCGGTTGATCAGTATATTGGTGGCATTGAACATGCCGTCATGCACCTGCTTTACTCCCGCTTCTTTACCAAAGTAATGCGCGATCTCGGGCTCATGGATATAGACGAGCCGTTTACCAACCTGCTGACACAGGGGATGGTTTGTATGGAGACCGCATCGTGTCCAGAGCATGGCTGGCTCTATCCGGAAGAAGTGATTGACGGAAAGTGTACGCAATGCGGAGCCGATGCTCAGAGTGGGCGCAATGAGAAGATGAGTAAGTCGAAAAAGAATGTCGTCGACCCGGATCATCTTATCGAGCGGTATGGAGCTGACACGGCTAGATTGTTCTCACTGTTTGCTGCTCCGCCGGAAAAGGATCTGGAGTGGAATGAACAGGGGGTTGAAGGGTGTTACCGTTTTCTGAACAGGGTCTGGCGGGCGGTTTCTGACAACTTCGCGTTGATTAAGGACGCTTCGATCGAAACTGAAGTAACCGGTGAAGGGCGCAACCTACGGCGGATTGTCCATCGTACAATCAAAAAAGTAACTGAAGACGTTGACGGGCGATTCCATTTCAATACTGCCATCGCCGCCATCATGGAATTGATCAACGCCATCTATGCTTTTGAACATAAAACTGACTATCCTGGCGTTATGCGTGAAGCTCTTGAAACCGTAGTTCAATTGCTGACGCCGTTTGTGCCGCACATTGCTGAAGAGCTCTGGAGCGCACTCGGTAAACAGGAACGGCTGTCGACCGGGCGCTGGCCGGAGTGGGATGAAGCGGCTCTGGTGGAGGATCAGAAGTTGATCGTGGTGCAGGTCAACGGTAAGGTGCGGGGTAAAGTGACCGTACCGGCCGATATTACAGAAGAAGATCTACAACAAGTCGCCCTTGATGATCAAAACGTTGCCAGGTTTATCGCTGACAAGACAGTGCGCAAGGTGATTGTTATACCTGGCCGTCTGGTGAATGTGGTTGTTGCATGAACCGACTGTTAATTTCAACAATGCTGTTGTTCCTGATTGCCGGATGCGGCTACCGGTTGTCCGACTCAACGCTGCATCTTCCGGATGACGTCTCAACGGTGGCTATTGAAATGTTCGAAAACCGTACTATGGAGCCGTATCTGGAGAACGTCCTCACTACGCACTTTACCCGTCGTTTGCTATTGTTGCCCAACCTTACTCTGGTCGAGAATCCGGATGAGGCCGAGGCTATAGTTCGGGGCAAAATACTTACATATAATGTCGAATCATCAGCCTACGATAGCCAGAATATCGTTGCTCAATACCGGGTAAAAATGCAGGTTGAGGCTGAATTTATCCGAAATGGAGATGGCAGGGTTCTCTGGCGAGGTAAAATTATCCGATTTCAAACCTTCTCCGCGGATCTGGACCTGAAACGACAAGACGATCTGGAAAGAATTGCCCAAGACACTTTGTCGATTCGCTTAGCTGAAGATCTCTCTGCCCGGCTGACAGAAACATTTTAGGTTGTCTATGACCCCGGCTGAATTATCAAAACGAATCCGTAACCAGTCAGTTCCACCACTGCTGTTACTGTATGGCCCGGAGCCTTATCTGCTTAGTCGATTGTTGCAGCAACTGCTCGATGCGACTGTACCTGAAGAAGATCGCGACTTTAATCTGCAAATCTTTCATGCCCGCGAAACAACCCCCGACGAAATTATAGATAATGCCAGGACTCTGCCTGTCTTTGCCCAACGGCGAGCAGTGGTAGTACGCGATGTCGATAAATTCAAAGCTGCGGATTTTGATGTGTTCCTGCCCTACGTAAATGATCCGGTTCCTGAAACTTGTATGATACTTGTGGCCGAAAAGATCGATCGTCGAAAAAAGTTTTTTCAGACAATTCAAAAGAAGGGCGAGCTGGTCGAGTTTAAAAAACTGTACGACAATCAAATTCCGACATTCGTCAAAGAACAGGTTGTCGCTGCCGGTTTTGATATGACCGAAGATGCTATGGCCGAGTTTGCCCGTCGTTCTGGTACAAATTTGCAGGAAATTGTTGGCGAATTGGAGAAGCTGTTTCAATATAACGGTGATAAACAGCTTATCGATGTTGAGGATATTTGCGCGATTGTTTCGAATACCCGCGTCGATTCAGTTTTTGATATGACCAATGCTCTGGGACAGCGCAAGACTGGTGAAGCGGTCAGCCTGCTCAGACGTCTATTTGAAGACAGCATCGCTCCGTTGATGATACTTAGTATGTTAACTCGACATTTCAGGCAACTATGGATGGCTCGGGAATTGTTGGACAGTGGCTCAGGACGAGCAGAAATTTCCAGAGGAATCGGAGTTAATCCATATTTTGTCGATGGAATAATGGCGCAGTGTCGCTTGTTTAACCGCGTGCAATATCGTGAGGCCTTTGAGTGTTTTCTGGCGACTGACCTGGCACTGAAGTCAGGTGGCGGTCAGCCAGAAGCATTACTGGAAGAGCTAATACTGAAACTGATAGGTAAAAAATAAAAAGGAGCCTTTTCTACAGGCTCCTTTTTATAATACCTAAATTGATATTTGTTTAGCTGAGAGTGTTAACCAGCTTGCACAACCGGGAAATCTTCCGACTGGCTGTCGACTTGTGAATGACGCCTTTGGTCGATGCTTTGTCGATATAAGGGACCGCTTTCGCCAGCGCTACAGTTGCTTCATCTTTGTTGCCGTTGGCAACAGCAGTACGAACCTGCTTGACGTAAGAACGCATAGTTGAACGAATGTGTGTATTGCGGGCGGTGCGAACCGCAGTCTGTTTATTGCGCTTGATGGCAGATTTATGAGTAGCCAATTTTCTTCCTCCTGAAATGTTGTGATTTTTTCGAGCTAATAATTAACACTCTACTGTCTCTGAGTCAAGATAAAAAAGAATTAATCCTAAATTGTAAGCTCTTGTAATAAATAGGGAATATATACCATATCGTTGAATGAGCTAAAATTAATACTAATATCTTGCACTCTACAGCGGATGTAGCTCTTATGCAGGTTATTTGTGTAGTTGGTCGGAATATGAATAGATTTTTCTCAAACATAAAAATTCGTGTAAAATATCCGGAATGTCTGAAAAACGTCACATAACACGCGCTGCTGGATCTCTTGGTTCGGCAACCATGCTGAGTCGTATCGCCGGGCTGATTCGCGATATGGTGATAGCCAGTCAATTTGGTGCTGGTCTATTGACCGATGCCTTTTTTATGGCTTTTACAATTCCGAATTTATTGCGGCGTTTTTTTGCTGAAGGTTCATTGACGGCTGCTTTTGTTCCTACTTTTTCAGAGGTCAGCAAGCTTGAGGGGGAGGCAGAGGCTAGGCGGGTAGCGACTATCTGCTGGACCTTGTTGTTGCTGGTGATGATCGTTGTCACCTTGGCCGGTATCATCGCCTCACCGATCATTGTCAAGGGAATCGGCTATGGTTTTGCCGAGATTCCCGGCAAACTAGAGTTAACGAACAGCCTGAATCAGGTGATGTTTCCATTTATTTTGTTTGTCAGCCTGCTGGCTCTAGTGACCGGTATCCTGAATGTCAGAGGCCATTATTTTCTGCCGGCTTTTTCGCCTGTTATCCTGAACCTGTCGATGATCAGCTGTGCGCTGATGCTGTCCGATCAATTTGCTACTCCGATCATGGCTCTGGCAGTCGGTGTGCTAATTGGCGGCCTGCTGCAACTCGGCATGCAGTTTCCATTATTGCTTAGTCTCGGTTTCCGACCGGCCCTCAACTGGAATTTCCGTCACCCAGCCGTGGTTCGTATTACCCATTTGATGTTGCCAGGGATTGCCGGAGTCGCAATATATCAGATTAATGTTGTCATAACCCGCTTGCTGGCATCGTTTCTGCCAGAGGGGAGTGTCTCCTACCTTTACTATGGTCAGCGGTTGTTTGAGTTTCCGCAAGGAATTGTGATAGCCTCGTTGGCTCAGGCGGTTCTTCCGGCGATGAGTCGGCAAATGATAGACAATGATCAGGCTGGTTTTAAGGACTCTCTACGGTTTTCTTTTGAGTTATTGTTGCTGTTGATCCTGCCGGCAACAATTGGTCTTATCCTTTGTGCAGTCCCGGTTTATAGTCTGTTTTTTATGAGTGGCGAATTTTCCTTTGCAGCGGTGTCGCAAACCTCTTACACGTTGATGGCTTATGCTCCCGGATTGTTGTTTGTCGGTATCAGTCGAGTAGTTGTTCCAGCCTTTTACTCAATGAAGGACACACGCACCCCGGTGTGGATTTCGTTCTGGACTCTGGTTGTTAACCTATTGCTCGGTCTGATTCTGATGCAATACTTTGCTCATGTAGGTCTCGCTGTCGCTCTGACATTGGCGTCGTTGTTCAATGCAGTTATTTTGACAATATTGCTTAGCCGCCGGATCGGCAGCCTCTCTTTGACTAACCTTGCTGGATCATTATGGCGGATCCTGCCCGCAATATTATTAATGGGGATTACAACCTGGTCGATTCTTGCTTTTGGTGAATGGCAAGATGCATCACTCAAACTACAAAATGGCTTGATTCTGACTGTAGCAGTATTGGCCGGGGCGGTTGTCTATCTTGTCGCCTGTCGAATATTCGGGGTCAGCATTCTGGATGAATTGCGTGATTTATTACTTAGAAAAAAGAAAAAATGACAAGTTTAAGCAGGAGTTTTTTAAAGTCACCTTTGGGTGCGATCCAACTTGAAGTTGAAAACGGCAAGATCAGGCGTTTGACTCTTTGCGCCAAAGAAGAAGTGTCATTGGTAGATATTGATCAAGCGATGGTTTCGGTGCTAACGCCGGCTGAAGAACAACTCGGACGTTACTTTGCCGGGACGTTGTATGACTTTGATCTGGCAATCGATTTTTCCGGTTATTCGGATTTTGCTGTTGCCGTGTTGCAGGCCTTGCAGAGAGTCCCGTACGGTACTATTGTCAGCTATGGTGAGTTGGCTGCATTGGCTGGACGACCCGGAGCAGCGCGGGCTGTTGGTCGGGTGGTTGGTGCCAATCGAACACCGATACTGATACCGTGTCATCGGGTGATTGGTAGCACCGGCAAACTTGTTGGTTTTTCTGCAGCAGGGGGTCTTGAAACAAAAAGTTGGTTATTGGAGTTTGAGCAGGAGTTCAAGGTTTAAGAGCATCGGTCTGGCGTAACGCTTCATACAGGATGATGCCGGCTGCGGTTGATAGGTTCAGGCTTCTGACCGCGTTGTTGAAAATCGGAATCCGAATTGCCCTCTCATGATTTACTTCAAGTAGCTCTTCTGGTAGTCCAAGCGTTTCCTTGCCAAATACCAGAAAATCACCAGGAAGATAGTCGGCCTCGGTATGACCGAGCGTCGATTTTTTTGAAGTGTACCAGAATCGTCCATCCGGATGCGCTGTTTGTAGCTCTTCCAGCGATGCCCATCGCTGCAGTTGAACGTGAGGCCAGTAGTCAAGACCTGCCCGTTTCAGGTACTTATCATCTAGTGAAAACCCGAGCTTGCCGACCAGGTGCAGAACGGTGCCGGTAGCGGCACAGAGTCGGGCAACGTTACCGGTGTTGGGTGGAATTTCCGGTTCGATCAGAACAATATGGAACGGTAGGGCAGGAGGCATATCAAGAGACTCGCCAGCGACGATGCACCCAGAACCACTGACTCGGTTCCTTGCGCACGGCAGCTTCGATCTTCTCGGTCAGCAGGGCGGTGTTGGCGGTGACGTTCTCTTCGTTCACTTCGCCCTCCAACATAATGATCTCACCGATCTCTACCCGATAGTTGAGATCCTCAGTCCGAAAAAAGAAGATAGGCAAGACCGGGATTTGCCGCTTCATGGCGATCTGGGTGATGATCGGTGTTGTCCAGGCCAGGCGGCCGAAAAAGGGAACCTGTACCGATACTTTCGGTGTCATGTGGTGATCGATCAGAACACCGACGGCACGTTTGTCCGATAATGATTTAACGATCTTACGTGCGCCTTGCTTGGCATAGATCACGCCGCATCCGGCATGCTCTCGCATGCGCCGGAAGTAATTATCTACATAAGGGTTTTTCGCTTTTTTCGCAACACCGTCGAGTGGTAGCCCGACCAGCGGCATGAAGAAGGCGCCAACCTCCCAGAAACCGAGGTGGCCGGTAGCGACAAAAACACCCCGATCCATCGCTTTGGCTTTTTCCAAATTCTCAAGCCCTTCAACAGTGAAGTAGCGCTCAAGGTCACGTTGCCCATCCATTTTGTCGAGGCGGATCATCTCTGCAGCGCTGATACCGAGATGACGAAACATCTTGGCGCAGATCGCTTCGAGTTCCGCTTCTGCTTTGTCGGGATAGGCGAGGCGCATATTCTCCATAGCAGTTCGTTTGCGTTTCGGCATTATGTGTGGAACCGTGCGGCCGAGTTGCTCGCCGGTACGCAGGGCAAGTTTGCGTGGCAACATTCGGAACAGTCCAGCCAGTGGCAGGAAGAGGAGATATTCAACGATATTTTTCAGGTTGCGATCAGCCATAATTATAACTGTTTTCCATTGTGATTAGACGCGCGA
>JAUVAJ010000161.1 GCA_030591795.1 Desulfuromonadales bacterium
AGTTTAAGATCAGCTGAGCCCGATCTGCCTCGGGCCTATATATTTCACACGGAATTATCATGTACCAGGAAGTCCGACTGCACGGGCACATAGACGACACCGTCGAATATTATGCGACCGCCGCTTCACGCGACGCTTATCGTTGCTATTTTTACGAGGCCGAGGGTAAGTCGCTGCGGCTTTTTTCACCCGGCAACGAATTTGTTCTCGACAAAAAAGGGGTCATGCATCGTGGTAATGGTGGCTCTTTTTGCGAGTATATGTTTGGTGTCGATCAACCGCTGGCCGATCTGGCCAAAGGTGATGTGCGCAACCGGCTGGTCTTGTACGGCGCGACCTACACAGAAGACGGGGCCCTGGCTTTTACCGATCGAACCGATGGCGATATCAGTTTTGAGCGGATCTTTTTCGAAGGGAACGCAGTTTACAATTATTCCTTCTTCCTGACCGGCTCGGTATCCGGCCGCACCAAGACGCAGCAGGAGGCGATCCTGCGTCTGCTTGGTAAACTGCTCAAGCGGAGTCACAATGTCGGTCTGCTCGACGATGCCGATCTGGTTGAAGATATTTTCGGACTGCTTGGCCACAAGAGTTCCCTCTATCTGGTTAAGCTGATCAACAAAAAGCACAAGGCGTATCATGACGCCTTCAGCAATCTCTATCTTACCCATAAATCAATTCCTGATCACGAGTTTGATAATCTGCGCCAGCTGGCTGACAGCCTCGACATCGACAAATATCAGCAAGAGCGAATTCGGATCGATGTCATGTACAAGCATCCTGAGAATCGCCGGATCGTCGATGAGTACAAGAGTATTCTGATCGACTGTAACCAGAAGGGAAAAATCAGCCGCCAGGATAATGCCCGCCTGACCCGCCTGAAAACACTGTCGGTGCGCAACAAGATCCCGACGGCTCTGTTCTACACCCTGGATGAAATGCTCAAGCATGACAAGCTGATCGATTTTGACGAGCAGGTTTATATTGCCGAAACGCGGGAGATTCTGGCCGGAATCTTTTTGCATGAGAGTGATATCGATGCCAGCATCACTAACGAAGACATGATCAGGTTGCTGCATGCCAAGCGGCTGGCTACCGACAACCGTGATCATCAGTTTGAACAGATTCTGCTCGATACCGGCAAGACTTGTGACGAGAAGATCCGCGATGGCGCTGATATGATGCTGCTTGAAGCGTTCTCGTATATCGTGACCTATTTTGATCGCTATGACAGCACTTCGGCCAACATCAACCAACTGGCATTCATGGAGAATGTTGTCCTGAGTGAGGAGATTATCCGTAGCCTGCTCGGTAACCGTCAGGCCTTCAATGAATTGCGTACCGGGCTGTTTAACCAGTTGTTCTTTGATCCATTGGTGGACAATAAGTATTTTGGCAACTTCGGGCGCAAGAAAATCAAGATCCTGCGCAAAGGGGTGGCGGATATTGTTGATGACCGGATGACGGTACAAGGGGTGCTGGATCAGCTCAGCATGGTCGATGGCGACGAGAAACTTTACGGAATCTTGCTTGAACATGTCAAGGAACGGATTCGTAATTTCTACTCCAAGTACAACACCAAGGTCGAGCAGGAGGCGCTGCGCGACGAGGTGACCGAAGAGCTGCTCAACAAGCAGATTATCACCGATATTATCCCGAAAAATATGTTTCATGACGTGGTCGTAAATATCAAAAAGGAAGCAGTTTATATTCACAACCTGCTACCGGAGATTATTGCTGACCGGGATATCGCCCTGCGTGAGGACTTCCTGGAAAACAGTGGCCTCGACCGCTTTTATGTTGAGGAACTGGAACGGGAGTATTTTGAACACAACGATCTCGATCTGGAAGATCTGTATGATATTCGTAAAGGTTTGAGTCTCAACGCGGACTAATCCGCTTCAACCACCTTCGAGTAGCGCGCATGAAGCAACCGCAACCCGCAATCATCCGCAATATCGGGATTATTTCCCATATCGACGCCGGCAAGACGACCGTCTCCGAGCGCATTCTCTATTACACCGATGAAATCCATAAAATGGGTGAGGTCCATGATGGTCTGGCGACCATGGACTGGATGGACCAGGAGCAGGAACGGGGCATCACCATCACTGCCAGCTGCACCTCCTGTCAATGGAATGATCACTGGATCAACCTGATCGACACACCCGGTCATATCGATTTTACTATTGAGGTCGAGCGGGTGCTGCGCGTACTCGATGGCGCCCTGGCAATCTTCAGCGCGGTTGAGGGCGTACAGCCGCAGAGTGAATCGGTCTGGTATCAGGCCGACCGGTATAACGTCCCACGGATCTGCCTGATCAACAAGATGGACCGGATCGGAGCTGATCATCGTCAGGTGCTTGAGCAGATCGCCGCTCGCTTCGACTGTCGGCCGGTTCTGTTGCAGCTGCCGATCGGTTTTGAAGCCGATTTCAGCGGTGTTGTCGATATTATATCCGGTCAAGCGATGCAGTTCGATGATTCGGAACTCGGTAAGACGGTGGTCAACCGGACGGTTCCCGCAGATATGGTCGATGAACTGGCGGCAGCCCGGGTTGCGCTGGTTGAAGCGGCGGCCGATTTTGACGAACAGATCATGACCGACTACCTCGATGACCAGCCGGTGGCGGATAAACGGATCCGGGCCGCGTTGCGCAAAGGGGTGTTGGCTGGCGAAATATTTCCGGTTTTGCTCGGCTCGGCGCTACGCAACAAAGGGATCCAGCCGGTTCTGGATGCAATCTGCGATTATCTGCCGTCGCCGCTCGATGTGCCGCCGGTTACGGCGCAGCGGATCGCCGATGGCCAGGAGGTTCAATTAACCTGTTCGGCCAAAGAGCCGCTTTGTGCTCTCGCGTTCAAGGTTTTGTCCGACGAGGGGCGCAAGCTGACGTTTATCCGGATCTATTCCGGCAGTCTGCAGGCGGGTGATGTGGTCGGGAACGGCACCAGCGGCGGAGCGGAGCGTGTCGCTCGTCTGTTCCGCATGCACGCCCACAAACGCGAGCGTATCGAGCGGGCCGAAGCCGGGGAAATAGTGGCCGCCACCGGCATCAAAGAGGTGCTGACCGGCGATTGTCTCTGCAGCCCGGATGACATTATCCAGCTCGAAGGTTTGCAGGTTCCCGAGCCGGTCATCACTTTGGCCGTTGAGCCGAAGGATGTCGAAGCGCGGGATCGGCTGCAGCCGAGTCTCGACAAACTGCAGTGGGAAGATCCGACGTTTCGGGTGCGCGAAGATGACGAGACCGGGCAGACCCTGTTGGCTGGTATGGGTGAACTGCATCTGGAAGTTATGGTGCAGCGTCTGGCCCGGGATTTTGGTGTCGAGGTAAATACCGGCCGGCCACAGGTTGTTTACCGCGAAAGTCTGAAGAAAACCGTCAGTCACCGGGAACTATTTGAACGTGAGTTTGAGGGTAAGTCACAGTTTGGCGATGTGCAGTTACGGCTGACGCCGCTGGCCCGCGGCGACGGGTTGCAGGTGGTGGTTCCTCACGACGCAGAGGCGACCGGGGTCAACACCGCCTGGCTGGCCGACCTGGAACAGAGCCTGTTGTCGGGCGCAAATACCGGTGCCGGCCTCGGTTACCCGCTGACCGATCTTGAAATCCGGGTGGAGACTATCGACAATAGTTCCGGTAAAACGACTGAAGTCGGTTTGAAGGCCGCAGCACAAAAAGGGTTGTCTGAGGCGGCCAGAAAAGGTGGGATGGTGTTGCTTGAACCGGTAATGCAACTCGAAATTACCGTTCCATCTGAGGATTCGGGGAGAGTCCTCGGAGGTCTGCAACAGAAACGGGGCCGGGTCGAAGGGATGCAGTCGCACGGAGGTATGGAAGTTATCCGGGTTTTAACCCCGCTGTCGGAGATGTTTGGCTACATGACCGAACTGCGTAGCGCGACCAAGGGGCGTGGTACCTTCACTATGGAATTTTCACATTTTGATGATGCCCCGAGTGAAGTCCTGCAACGTTACGGTCTGGCCTGATGGTCCGGGCTGGTAAACTCAATGCCGAGTAGCGATACATCGTCTTGTGCCGGAAGTTTTCCTCTGAAATTATACATATCATCGATCGCTGTCTGGCAGGATTTATTCAGACTGGAGCCGTTGCGCCTCAAACTTTGCAGCAGGCGTTTTTCGCCGAAGCAGTTGCCGGCGGCATCGGTGTGATCGAGCAGACCGTCAGAATACAGGAACAGCCGATCCCCCGACTCCAGCATGAACTCACCCTGCTCAAACGGGCCGGTAGCCGGCAGTCCGATCAGGCCGCCACCGGTGGCAAGCCGTTGCACATCACCGTTTGCACGCAGCAGAATCGGCGGTGGGTGGCCGGCACTGCAGTAGCGAACCTGTCCGGTGTTGATGTTGATCAGCATGTAGACGATGGTGAAAAACATCTCAAAGCGCTCAAACGGATACTCGTCAGCCAGCTCCAACATTACTTCGACCGGTGACAGCAGCCGATAGTATGGCGGCGTGTCGATACTCCGTTTAACGATCTGACCGGTTTGCAACGACAGACTCTGATGCACGGAAACGCTGACCATGGCCGAGGAAATACCGTGGCCACTGACATCGAGTAGAAACAGCATCAGGTTTTCTTCGTCGACCTGTCGCAGGTTGAACAGGTCACCGCCAATTTTTTCAAACGGGTGAAAGTGACAGGAAACATTGAAGTGCGATAGTTCCGGCAGGTTTTTTGGTAGCAGGCTCTGCTGAATCTGCGCGGCTGAACGTAACTCATCTTCGTCCTCGCGCCAGTGCGCCTCTATCTTATTTTGCAAATCAGCGATTTCCTGTTCGAGTACGCCGATGTGCCGGTAGCTGGCGATCTTGTCGGCCCACTCTTCCAGATCATCACTGTTGCGGATCAGATTGCAAGTCCAGGGCAGGTTCTCCGGGAGGGCGATTGCTGCTACTGAATTATCCGAGAGCAGCACCGGCAGGTTTCTGCGCCGACAGAAATACCCCAACCGTTCCTGCTCTTGCGGATCAAGATTAGCAAATAGAGTGTTGTCGAGCAGCAGAATACTGACAGCGTCGTCGTGAGCCTGTTCAAACAACGAC
>JAUVAJ010000073.1 GCA_030591795.1 Desulfuromonadales bacterium
CTCTGCGCCATTCTGGAGCGTTCTGATGCGATTGGCGTGGAGATCCTTGACCGGAAGAGCCCGATTCTGCGAAATGAGCGTCTGATCTATCTCGGTATACGTGAATCATTATCTGACGGTTCATCGGTTGAGCACGGTTTTATCGGCTTACAAACCGAGAAGGCGTTGCTTGAGTCGTCGATGAATATCCCGGCTCTAAGTAGTAAAATAGGTGAGGCTCTGGAGAGTTTGCGGATCCCGGTCGACTCCTACGATTACCGAAAAGTAGTGTCAATTCTCAACGTTTATCCGAAAATTGAATTGTTCTTCATGGACCAGAACACCCTGGTCAGTGCTGTGCGTACTTTTGCCTTGTTGCAACGCCATGGGACAGTTCGTGTAATACCGGCCTTTGGTCTGGCAATTCGTGGCCTGACCCTGGTGCTGATAATGCCTAAAGGGTTTTTTACCGAGCGTGTTCTGCAGCGGATTGAGTTTTTCCTTTGCCGGTATTTTCAGGTTAGTGATCTGATGACGCGCATCATCCCGCTGGCTAATGATTATATTACCCTGCACATTAATCTGCGTCCGAATGAAGATGAAGTACACCTCGACCTGGCGCGAATTGAACAGAGCCTGACGCACATAGCGGAACCGTGGGATGATAAGTTGCACAAGCTGATGGATCGTACCTATGGTGAGGATGAGGGCGCGAATCTGCTCGAAAAATATCATAACGCCTTCAGCCAGGACTATAAATCCCTCATCCATCCCCGTTTTGCTGTGCGTGACATTCAGAACCTTGAAGCCGTACTTGAAGATGGTAAGGAGCGGGTTGATCTATGGGGGCCTTTTGCCGGGAAAGTCGATTTTTATCGTTTGCAGTTTTATAGCGTCAAAGAGAGCTACCTCAATGACCTGATGCCGTACCTGGAGAACCTCAACCTGGCAGTTATCGAAGAGGCCGACTACGACATCCTGACAAAATCAGGGCTGGTATATATCAAGTCATTTTCTGTGCATACGCGCGATGAGCATGCCCATAAATTACTCGCGGTGCGCGAAAACTTGCTGGAGGCTCTTCAGGGGTTACGCTCCGGAACTGTTGAAAACGACTACCTGAATCGCTTGCTGGTGCTGACCGGCCTTACTTGGCAACAGATAGATGTATTTCGTGGTTACCGTAATTATTATTTCCAGATCGGTTGTCCTTTCACCAAGCGACGTGTCGCTTTTACTCTGATTAACAATCCGGATGTGGCGTTGCTGCTCTACGAATATTTTGAAGCCCGTTTCGGTCCAAACGAAGAATGGGGTGATATCCTGGATCGTGAAGAACACGGTATGATGCCGATTCGTCTGGAGCTGGCTGAAAAGCTTGAGGCGGTAGCCGATATCAACGAGGATCAAATTCTTCGGGCATTTTTCAACCTGATTGATTCAACAGTTCGAACCAATTTTTTCCACCGCCAGTCATCCGATGATTATTTTTTCTCATTCAAAATCAGTGCTCTCGGTATCATCGATATGCCTGCACCAAGACCGCTATATGAGATCGCAGTTCATTCAGCCACCATGGAAGGGATTCATCTGCGTGGTGGGCTGGTTGCCCGTGGCGGCATCCGCTGGTCGGACCGTCCGGACGATTATCGGACTGAAATTCTTGGTCTGATCAAAACCCAGATGACAAAGAACGCCTTGATTGTCCCGGTCGGCTCAAAAGGCGGATTTATCGTTAAGACTCCATTTACGACACGTGAAGAAGGTGGAGAATTATCTAAAGCGGCATATCAGGTTTTGATGCGCGGCTTGCTTGATCTTACTGATAACCGGGTCGAGGGAGCTATATTCCCGCCACCCGGAGTGATTGCTTACGACGATGTCGATCCCTACCTGGTTGTAGCGGCAGATAAAGGGACCGCGCATCTGCCTGATACGGCCAATGCTGTTTCCGGTGACTATAACTTCTGGCTTGGCGACGCTTTTGCCAGCGGTGGTTCGCAGGGATACGATCACAAAGTGCTCGGTATAACTGCACGTGGGGCCTGGATTTCTGTGCAACGGCATTTTCGGGAAATGGGCGTTGATGTACAGACTGAGCCATTTACCGTCGTCGGTATTGGCGACATGAGCGGAGATGTGTTTGGCAACGGCATGTTGTTGTCTGATAAGATCCGCTTGCGCGCCGCATTTGACCATCGACATATATTTATCGATCCAGAGCCGGATTGTGCCTCTTCCTTCAAAGAGCGGCAACGTCTGTTTGAATTGCCGCGCTCATCGTGGGATGATTATGATCGCAGCCTGATCTCTAAAGGTGGCGGTATCTGGCCGCGTTCGGCCAAAGAGATCCCGCTGTCAGCGCCGGTGCGTGAATGGCTTGGCATCCGACATAAATCCCTTGACGCTAACAGCCTCATGCGCCACTTGTTGTCGGCCGAGGTAGATTTGATCTGGAATGGCGGTATTGGTACCTATGTCAAGGCGACGACAGAGACGCATGAAAGTGTTGGTGATCGGGCGACCGATGCATTGCGCCTCGACGCCACTGAGGTTAAAGCTAAAGTGATCGGGGAGGGCGGGAACTTAGGCTTAACTCAGCTGGGTCGCATTGAATATGCTTTGTCCGGTGGCCGCATAAATACTGATGCAATCGATAATTCAGCCGGAGTTGACTGCTCTGACCATGAAGTAAACCTGAAGATATTAATGCGCCACCTGATAGAAGCCGGTGTGGTCAAGTCACTAGCCGAGCGGGATAAGCTGTTGCTCAGTGTCACCGATGATGTCTGTAATGATGTCCTGGCTAATAACAGCTCACAAACCCTCTGCCTGGCCCTTGATTCGATCGCTTGTCAGGGGGATGCGGATCCCTTCCAGTTCCTGTCTGATCGCCTGGTGCGCGCCGGTCTGCTTGATCGCCGTGGTGAGTTCCTGCCGTCAGGTCGAGATCTTCGCAATCGTCCTGGCTCGACTCTGGTTAATCCGGAGTTGGCGATCCTGCTGGCCTATAGCAAAATGCACCTGTTTCAGGCGTTGTTGAGTAGTGAGCTGCCTGATGCTGCTGGCGCTGAGATGTATTTGCGTAACTATTTCCCGAAAATGATTCGGAATAAATTTTCCGATCAGTTGTTGTCTCATCCACTGGCCCGCGAGATAATTGCGACGGTGATGACCAATATTATTATCGACCAGGCTGGCAGTCCGTTCGTTCTTTCTGTCGCCGAACGGACCGGTGCTACCGTGCCCGATGTCGCCCGTGCTTATCTGATATATAATTCGGCGCTCGATTGTGATCGGCTCCGTGCATCGATTGCAGCACTAAACAACAAGATACCGGCCGATCAACAATATCGTCTGCTGCTGCAGCTGGAAAAAACTTTGGCAACTCTTGTCGAAGGGAGTCTGCTGGAAGCGCGGGTTCTCGAACTGACTGAAGAGTGCATAGAGCAAAACCGGGAAGCGTTAAACAATTATTTCGACGTTCTGTCGAGTGTCGTAAGTGCCGAAGAATGGGAGCTATGTTCTGCGGAAGTTGTTCGATTAAATGATACCGGTATACCGAAGAGTGAGGCTCGGGTGCTCTGCCTGTTGTCATATCTGGACGATTATCTGCCGATCAGTAATCTGACCGCTCGTCATGCGCAAGATCTCTTTTCTGTGGCTCGTACCTACAGGGAAGTGCGCTCAATCGTCGATTTTAATTCAGTAATGACAGGGTTAGCTGAAATGCAGTTACGGGATCGTTGGGACCGTTTGGCGCAGCGTGCTCTGGTTGGTCGATTCAACGCCCTGTTGCTCAAACTTGTACAACATGTCTGTGTCGAATCTGATTGTAATCCGGATAGCTACTTTTCATCGCGTCGGGGGCAATTTAAGAAATGGAAGTCTCTTCTCGAAGAGTTGCATCGTGAGACACCGGTCAACCTGAACCCGTACACCGTGTTGGCTGACGCTCTCGAGTCGATTCTTGCACAGAATGTGTCCTGATATTCACCTGTCATGTAAGGCTTTGATTTATGCGTAAAACCCGCCTCGGTCCCTGTGTAACTTTCTTCCCGCAACCAACGACCATGGTCACTTCCATGTCTGCGGATGGAGAGTTGAATGTCATGACCGCATCCTGGGTTGGTATTGTCAGTAAGACTCCACCGACCATGGCCATCTCTTTAAACCATAATCGCAAAACTTATGAAAATATTCGGCAGAATGGCGAATTTGTCGTTAACATGGTCCCGGCAAGCCTGGCGATCGAAGCTGATTATTGTGGGCTCAAGTCTGGGAAAAATGTCGATAAACTGTCTGCTGCCGGTTTGACAACCGGAGCTTCTTCTAAGGTTTCGGTGCCGCTGTTGAATGAATCACCCCTGAATGTTGAATGTCGTCTGACTCTGGAGGTGCCACTTGGCGACTACCGGTTGCTGATTGCTGAGATTCTCGAAGTGCATGTAGACCCGGCCGCTCAATTGGGAGATGGTGGGCTGGATACGGCCGTTTTCGATCCGCTGGTTTATCTGGGTGGCGTTCGTGAGTACTGGAACCTCGGTGAAAAGAAAGCTGATGCCTACAAAGATGGCCTGAGCCTGGTGACGGATGACTGACAAAATCATCTGGACACACCCATTCCCCTATGTTATAGAAAAAGACGTTTTTAAACCCCCGTTTTATGGACCGTTACGCAATGAGCGGATCCGCTGAATAACGGTGGTTCAAGTATCATACCGCCTGGATCTTTTGACCGGGACGGAAGGCAATAGCAACCATGAATGGAACGGTCAGGAGTCTGTCGGACTTAAGTTCTGTTCTTCTTTTGCGCCTTCCGGAATAGATCCGGAAGGCGTCTTTATTTTAGGCTAGAGAGATATTTATGGCAGTTAAAAGAAAAACCGTTCTCGATATTCTGCAGATGAAGCCGACTGGTGAAAAAATCACCGTTCTTACGTCTTATGATTATCCGTTTGCCCGATTGGTAGATGGTGCAGGGATCGATATTATTCTGGTTGGCGATTCCGTCGGTTCGGTTGTCTCCGGTTACGATACAACCCTGCCGGTTACCATGGATGAAATGCTCTACCATACCAAAGCTGTTGTGCGCGGTTCTGATCAGGCGCTGATCGTGACCGACATGCCGTTCATGTCGTACCAGACTGATTTGCGCGACGCCCGGCTCAATGCCGGTAGGTTGGTTAAGGAGGGTGGGGCGCATGCGGTCAAGCTTGAAGGTGGAGTAAATGTTTCCCAGACTATACGTAGTATCGTCGACATAGACATCCCGGTAATGGGTCATATCGGTCTGACTCCACAGTCGGTGCATCGAATGGGCGGCTACAAGGTTCAAGGGCGCGATGAGGCGCAAGCCTGCCAACTCCTGGCTGACGCTCAGGCGGTTGAGGAAGCGGGAGCTTTCGCCATGGTTCTCGAAGGGATTCCGGCAGCATTGGCCGCCGAGGTAACGGCAGCTGTGACGATCCCGACTATCGGTATCGGTGCCGGTGTCGATTGTGACGGCCAGGTGCTGGTGATTCATGACATTCTCGGTCTGTGTGAGAAATATTCGCCGAAATTTGTCAAGAAATATGCCGACGTCTCCGGTATGATAAAATCCGGCATCAGCGACTATATTAGTGAAGTCAAGTCTGGCGCTTTCCCGGCCGACGAGCATAGTTTTAAGTGATTAGCTGATGGATGTTATTCAAGAAACCGCTGTCATACAGCAGCGTTGCCTGGCGCTGCGGGCGGCTGGAAAAACCATCAGTTTTGTGCCGACCATGGGTTATTTGCACGAGGGGCATCTCTCTATGTTGCGTGCAGGGCGCAAGCAAAGTGATGTGCTTGTCCTGTCGATTTTTGTTAACCCGACCCAGTTCGGTCCGAATGAAGATCTCGACAATTATCCGCAGGATATGGAAAATGATCTGGCGCTGGCTGAATCAGTAGGAGTCGATCTGGTCTGGACACCGTCTCCTGAGCAGGTTTACCCGCTTGGTTATGCTTCATATGTCGAGGTTGAGGGTCTGACCGACACATTGTGCGGTGCGAGCCGTCCCGGGCATTTTCGCGGGGTTACAACGGTCGTCTGTAAATTGCTCAACGTGGTGCAGCCGAACGTTGCCCTGTTCGGGCAGAAGGATTTTCAACAGTTGGCAGTGATCCGGCGGATGGTCGCTGATCTGAATATGCCGGTCGAGATCAATGGCTTGCCGATTGTACGCGAAGACGATGGTTTGGCCATGAGCTCGCGCAATGTTTATCTGTCGGCAGACCAGCGACAGCAGGCTCTCATCCTGTCCCGGTCGATCAAGCATGCCCAGGCGTTGGTCAGAGCCTCGGAGCGAGACAGTGCCAGGGTTCTTACCGCACTGCAACAAATGATCGAAGAACAACCTGAGACCAGAATCGATTATCTGCAGATCTGTCATCAGTTTACGCTTGAGGATCAGGCGACAATCGATAAAAATTCAGTTCTGTTAATGGCGGTATTTATTGGCAATACCAGGCTGATTGATAATAGTTTTCTGTTGCCAACGGGGTAAGACAATGTCGAAAAACAGAGAAACTGCGCGCGCAAACCTGGAAAACTTATACCGCATTTTCACGGTTCCCGAAGCACCTGACTCGACGCTCGGCTCTGTTGATCAGGCGATCACTGACAACGTCACCGGATTCCTGCAGACGCACATTGTTGCCCTCGAACGTAACATCGAAGAGATCGAGGCTGACTTTACCAGTACGACCATCCCTGAAGAGCCGACCTACGTTTCCGAATACACCGAGTTTGTCAAAGAGAAGCTGGTTGCCCAGTCGGTGCATACCGCAGCTCCGGGTTTTGTCGGCCATATGACTTCGGCGTTGCCGTATTTCATGCTGCCGTTATCAAGAATCATGACCGCGTTGAATCAGAATCTGGTTAAAGTTGAAACCTCCAAGGCTTTCACGCCGATGGAGCGTCAAGTGCTAGCCATGCTGCATCGTCTGGTTTACCAGGGTGACGAAACTTTTTACCAAAAATGGATTCATGACAGTCGGCATGCCCTTGGCGCTTTTTGCTCCGGCGGAACGATTGCCAACGTCACGGCATTATGGGTCGCACGCAACCGTTTACTGGCTCCGGATGGCGACTTCAGAGGGATCGCGCAGGAAGGGTGTGTACGCGCGCTTAAACACCTCGGCTGTGACGGTCTCGCTGTGCTGGTTTCCAGGCGCGGACATTATTCACTCGGCAAAGCGGTCGATCTGCTCGGTATCGGGCGTGACAATCTGGTGTTGGTTGATACCGATGCAAACAATCGACTCGACATGGAGCATTTACGTCAGGAGTGTCGCCGCCTGCAGTCTGAAAACATCAAACCTCTGGCTCTGGTCGGTATCGCCGGAACTACTGAAACCGGGAATGTCGATCCGCTGGAGGCGATAGCTGATTACGCTGCGGAGATCGGTTGTCACTTCCATGTCGATGCGGCCTGGGGTGGACCAACCCTGTTTTCCGATCGTTACCGCGAGTTGCTAAAAGGGATCGAACGGGCTGACTCGGTGACGCTCGATGCACACAAACAGCTCTACGCACCGATGGGCGCCGGGATGGCAATTTTCAAAGACCCTACGGCGCTTTCAGCTATTGAACACCATGCTGA
>JAUVAJ010000333.1 GCA_030591795.1 Desulfuromonadales bacterium
ATCTACCCTATTTTATCTTAGTTGGAGAGTAACAAGCGGAAGTAAAGGGAGAAAAAAGATCGGGTGAAGATTTGGTAAAGATTTCAGGCGACTGACAAAGGGAGTTCAAACCAGATCCGGGTGCTATCCACATCACTCTCGGCACCGACCAGCCCGCCATGGGCCACGATCAACTCACGCACAATAGCTAGGCCGATTCCGGCGCCACCGGCATCATCACGGGAACGGGATGGATCTACCCGATAAAAACGCTCGAAGATCAGCGGCAGTTCTTGTGCCGGGATCATTGGACCGCTGTTGCAGAACGTAACCCGAACAACATCACCGATTGATTCGACAACAACACGCAACGCGCCGCCTTGCGGACTGTATTTCCAGGCATTCTCCAGCAGGTTACGTATTGCCTGCAACAATTTGTCAGGATCGGCAGACAGACCGGTTGCTTCGATCTGAAAATCGATGTGCACCTCGATCTGTTTCGCTTCGAGATTCGGCCGGTAAAGCAGCAGCATCTGTTCGATACTCTCACGCAGGTTAACCGGCTGTCGGTCGAGGTAAGTCCGGGCCGCCTCGGCCCGGGCTAATTGGCCGAGATCCTCAACCAGATTGACCAGACGCAGTATCTCATTCAGCAGCATCTCGAAGGTCTCCTGCTTCGGCGGCAGTACGCCTTCGTTGAGCCCCTCCAGATAACCACGCAGATTGGTCAGCGGCGTTCGCAGTTCGTGGGCGACATCGGCGACCATGGTTTTGCGCAAGCGTTCGAGTTTTTCCAGACCATCGGCCATCTGGTTGAATGCGGCACCGACCTCTCCGACTTCGTCATTGGAAATAACTTCAACCCGCGAAGCAAAGTTACCGGCGGCAAACTGCCGGCTCGCTTCGGCCATCTGCGACAACGGCCGCAACACCCGACGGGTCAGCAAAAAGCTGAACAGCACCGCCAGCGCCAACGCAGCGAGGCTGGCCCAGAGCAGGTAGCGGTGAATGGCGGTGAGAAACATCTGGTGGGTTTCGGTCGGCGAGACCATGTACTTGTCCATCAGCACCATGAAATAGTCGGCCGCCAGCTGATCTATAGCGAGCCAGACCACCCCGATGATAACAATGATCACCGGCACGGTAGTGACCAGCAGTAATTTCCAGAGCAAGCGTTGTCGCATCATGTTTCCCAATCGGCAAACCGATAACCGAAGCCGCGCAGCGTATGAATAAAGGTGGGTGTGGCCGGATCGTCACCGAGCTTCTGTCGTAGATGACCGATATGCACATCAACGGTTCGGTCGATCACCGCCTCGCCCTGGTCGTAAAGTTGGCCGAGCAACTCTTCCCGACTGAAGACCCGGCCCGGGGCGACCATCAAGGCATGCAGCAGTTTGTACTCAGCCGCCGTCAGTTCAATAGGCTGACCTGAGAGTGCAACCCGACGCTTTAGCGGATCGAGACTCAAACCGTTGTGATGCAGCGTCGTCTCCGGCACCTGTGCCGGCCGGGTCCGACGCAAAATCGCCTTGACCCGCTCGACCAGCTCCCGCGGACTGAACGGTTTAACCACGTAATCATCGGCGCCAAGCGACAGACCGAGCACCCGATCGATCTCTTCTTCACGCGCACTTAGCATCAGGATCGGCACATCAGAGATCCGCCGCAGCTGGCGACAGATTTCCCAGCCGTCAGCGCCCGGCAGCATGACATCGAGAATCACAAACCCTGGAGGGGTCTTCTCGGCCAAAACTAACGCCTCAGCCCCGTCGTGCACCTGCAACGTATCGAACCCCTCTTTTTCAAGATAGGTCGCCACCAATACCGCCGTATTGCGATCATCTTCAACAATCAGCACAGGTCCGTTCAGTGCAGGTGGCATACAGATCTCCCGTTGTCTCAGGTCTTGGGCAATGACCAGTTATAATGGATGGCCAGCAAGCGAATAACGATAACCGCCGATGCCGCCAACAGAGCAGCCACCGGTCGCGCCACATCAGCCAGTTCAAGCATGACTAACAACAGACCTCCAGCCAGACAGGCCGATGCATAGATCTCACGCCGCAGTATCAATGGCACCTGATTAGCCAATACGTCCCGGATCACTCCGCCAGCAGTCGCGGTCATCACCCCCATCAACACCGCACCGAGAAAGCCGAGTTCAAAATCGAGTGCCTTGGTCGTGCCGATCACTACGAACGTACCGAGGCCAATCGCATCTAGATAGAGTAGCGGCTTTTCGAATGCTTTGAAGCGCTCTCGATTAATAAACACGACCAGTGCCGCAGCAATAGCAACATAAAGATAGGTTTCATCCTGCAGGGAAAACGGCGGGATATCGCCAAGCAGCAGATCACGCAGAGTACCGCCGCCAACCGCCGTGACCAGACCGAGCACCAGCACCCCGAACAGATCCATATGCCGCCGCACACCGAGCCAGGCACCGGAGGCGGCAAATGCGGCAGTGCCAATCAAATCAAGCAGATAGAGGAGTGTCATTCAGCGCCTTTCTTCATTTCAAGCATAACCGCATGTAAGATTAAGGCAACTCACCAGCAGAAAAAACAAAAAGGGGGACAAAAGCCTTACAGCCTCTGCCCCCTTGATAGATCTGCCTCCGGCATGGATAGGACGTCAGGATAGTATCGGTCTATCCGGGCCGATACCATCCTATTAGAAATGATACTGCAAAGAAACCGTCTGGTAGTTGCTGCCCCCGGAGATCCGGCCAAAGGCCGACGAGTTGCTGTAGATCCCTGAGCGGTGATGGATCGCATAACCGAGCCATACATCCTTGAGCGATTCGGAGCGGAAGATATCACCAGTATTCAGTTCAAAGGAAATGTCGAGATAGTTGA
>JAUVAJ010000289.1 GCA_030591795.1 Desulfuromonadales bacterium
GCAACCGGTCTCAATGTTGATCCCCGAAGTGGTCGGATTCCGTCTGACCGGTGCGCTGCGCGAAGGGGTCACGGCGACCGACTTGGTGCTGACCGTTACAAAGATGCTGCGTGAGTTCGGTGTCGTCGGCATGTTTGTCGAATTCTTCGGCAACGGTCTGGCGCAGACCTCGTTGGCTGACCGAGCGACCATCGCCAACATGTCGCCGGAATTCGGTTCGACCTGCGCCTGGTTCCCGATCGATCAGGTCACTCTTGACTATCTCACCCTGACCGGCCGCAGCGCCGAGACGGTGGCGCTGGTTGATGCTTACGCCAAGGAGCAGGGTTTGTGGCGCTATGAGGATGCGGACGATCCGGAATACAGCACAGTGCTGGAGCTTGATCTCAATAGCGTAGTGCCGAGCCTGGCCGGGCCGAAGCGGCCGCAGGAGCATGTGACCCTGCAAACCATTCAGGCGGCGATCGAAGCAGTCATAAGTGGAGACGAACCGGAGGCTGGTGCGCCGGTCAGCGGCAGTGACTATAGCCTCAACTCGGGCTATGTCGTGATTGCGGCAATTACTTCCTGTACCAACACCTCAAACCCGGCCGTTATGATCGCGTCCGGCCTGGTCGCCCGCAAGGCGCTGGCCAAAGGTCTGCAGACTAAACCGTGGGTCAAAACCTCGCTCGCTCCCGGCTCGAAGGTCGTAACCGCTTACCTTGAGCAGGCTGATCTACAAAAAGATCTCGATGCGCTCGGTTTCAATCTGGTTGGTTACGGCTGCACCACCTGTATCGGTAATTCCGGTCCACTCGATCCGCCGATTGCCGAAGCGATCAAGCAGGGCAATCTGACGGTCTGTTCGGTTCTATCCGGCAATCGTAATTTTGAGGGACGGGTACATGCTTTAACCAAAGCCAATTGGCTCGCGTCACCGCCGCTGGTGGTCGCTTACGCTTTAGCCGGCACCACCCGTATCGATCTGAGCAGTGAACCGCTCGGCACCGGCAACGATGGTCAGCCGGTTTACCTCAAGGATATCTGGCCGAGCAACACCGAAGTGGCTGAACTGGCCGGGATCGTCTCGGCCGAGATGTTCCGAGACAAATACTCTGACCTGTTCAGAGGTGATGCTGACTGGCAACAGCTGCCGGTTCCGGAAGGCGGCGTCTACGAGTGGCAAAACAGCTCGACTTATGTTCAGCAACCGTCTTTCTTTGCCGTGCCGGATAAGATCAAGACTGGTCTTGAAGGTTTCGCTAAGGCCCGAATTCTCGCTCTGCTCGGTGACTCGATTACCACCGATCATATTTCGCCGGCCGGGGCGATTATGCCGGATAGCCCAGCCGGACGTTATCTGCAGGAGCATGGGATTGCGCCGGCCGATTTTAATTCTTACGGTTCCCGGCGCGGCAATCACGAGGTGATGCTGCGTGGCACCTTTGCCAATCTTCGCCTGCGCAATGAGATGGTTCCCGGAACCGAAGGAGGGTACACCCGGCATGTTCCGAGTGGTGATGAATTATCAATATTCGATGCCGCCATGCGTTATCGCGATGAACAGACGCCGTTGGTGATTTTTGCCGGTAAGGAATACGGCTCCGGTTCAAGCCGTGATTGGGCGGCCAAGGGGACGCTGTTGCTCGGCGTGCGTGCCGTTGTTGCTGAAAGCTTTGAGCGGATTCATCGTTCCAACCTGCTCGGTATGGGGATTCTGCCGTTGCAGTTTGTAGACGGGATGACGCGTCAAAGTTTGCAGCTTGATGGCAGTGAGACTATTGCTCTGAAGTCAGCTGATAAGCTTGTTGCCGGCCAGCAGGTTACTGTTGTTATCAGTCGCGCAGATGGCAGCAGCGAAGAAATTACGCTGCTCTGTCGAATCGATACCGCTAATGAAGTGGCGTATTACAATAGTGGTGGCATCCTCAATTATGTGTTGTACAACATGCTGCACAGTTGAGTTGTCGCTCGATTTATTTGTATTGAAAAGCCCCCAAACTTCTGTTCGGGGGCTTTTCTGTGTTATGTGGAAAACTGTTATCCTGCGTTAAACAAATATCGCCGGAAGGTCAGTTCCGGCAGGCGATGAATGACCCGCGCCAACCCCATCAGCACTGTGAGTGAAAACAGGAAACGACCGATCAGCAGGCCGGAGTAGTGACCGCCGAAGGCCATGACGAACAGTGTGTCCTCAATCAGACTGTGGCAGAGGCACATGAAACAAAGTGACAGGAAAATATCCTTTTCCGGCAGGTTGCCGGAACGGGCTTCCTGGATAATCAGTGCGCCACCGTAAGATAAGCCGAGCAAGGTTCCGGCCATGGTCATTGAGGTTGCCTTCTCGCTGATCCCCATCAAGCGCAAGAAGGGAGAGAGTAGCCTGGAAATGAACGGCGTGATCTTCAGCAGGTCGAGCAGGTTCAGGACAAACAGCAATGCCAGAATAATCCAGAAAATTGAGATCAGGGTGCGCACGCTGTTGAGTGCCCAGGGGAGCCATGCTTGGGCCGGTGGGCTGACCGACAGGAATACGACTTCAGCTGTCTGTTGGAATTCAGGAAAACCGGAATAGATGAAGGTCAGCAGCATGCCGTAAACGAGGGCGGCAACCAGACGTAGGCCGAGCGTAAACAGCATGCCGGCTCCGGCCTTTTGCGCAACCCGCTGTTCGATCGGCAACGAGTGGGCGATCAGGATCATCGAGCCGAGTACGGTCGCTTGGGCGATGGTCAGTGGGTGTTCCGGCAGCAGGGTGAGCAGGGCGGCCGCGCCGGCATAGATATTGACTATCATGGCAGTCACCCAGACAAAACCCATTTCGCCCGGCAGGCCGACCAACTGCATCACCGGGGTGATGGCGCTGCCAATCATTTCGATAACGCCGAACTCAACCGCAACCCGAACCAGAATCATCACCGGCACCATCACCTTGAGCAGTTCCCAGTAGAGGAGGATGGTGTCGCGTAGCAGTTTTATGGTTACGATTTTGATCTGGTTCAATGCAAACTCCTGTCAAAGCGGTATTGACAGGATAGTCGTTATGTTGAAAAATTTGCGCGCAAATATTCTGTAAATATGAGTTATAATTCTATTTAAATTAATAAATTGGAGGATAATTGCAGATGGACGCAATAGATCGGAAGATTCTTGAGGTGTTGCAACATGATGCCGGGTTGACCAATACTGAATTGTCGGCGCAGGTCAACCTGTCGCCTTCCAGCTGCCTGCGTCGAGTCCAGCGCCTGAAGGAGCAAGGGGTGTTGCTCAAAACGGTCGCTCTGGCTGACCCGGACAAACTCGGTCGCAGTCTGACAGCGATAGTTGATGTTACACTTGAGCGGCACGGCAGTGATGCTCGGCAGCTGTTTTTGCAGCAGATGCTTGA
>JAUVAJ010000024.1 GCA_030591795.1 Desulfuromonadales bacterium
GCCGCATTTATGCCGCTGCTTTATGTCGATGGAATGATGGGGAAGTTCATTAAAGTAATTCCGGCCATTGTCATTGCACTGATTGTGATCTCCCTGATTGAGTGTCTGGTGATTTTGCCGGCGCATCTGGCGCATAGCAAGAAGCGTGAGGAGGAATTACAAGGTTTATGGGGGGTTATAGATCGTAACCGCAAACGTTTCGGCAGCGGTATGGATCGCTTTGTCAACGGGCCTTTCCTGCGTCTGCTTGAACTTAATCTACGCAATCGCTATATCAGTGTCGCATTCGGTATTGCCGCTCTGATTCTGACTGTTGGTCTGGTCCGTGGTGGTGTGATCAAATTTACCTTCATGCCGGAGGTTGAAGGCGACCGGATTTCAGCGACGGTACAGATGGATATTGGCACTCCGGTCGAAGAAACCTCGCGAGTGGTGCGTGCAGTGGATGCGGCGGCCCGGGCAGTAGTCGCAGAATTTGACCAGAAAGCGACTGACGGCAGCACGATTCTGCGTGGCGTTTATTCCCTGGATGGTGCGACCGCTTCCGCCGGTGGCCCGGCTGGTGGTGCCGGTTCGGCGGCATCGCATCTTGGCAGCGTTGCGTTACTATTGACCCGCAGCGAATATCGTGATGTATCGACTGCAGAAATCCGCCGGGTCTGGCAGGAAAAAATTGGCGATCACCCAGGTGTGCGCTCGCTGACTTTCAGCTCTAACCTGGTACGAATGGGTGCCAATATCGATGTGCAGTTGGCGCATGATGATTTTGCTGTACTTGAATTGGCGGCAGAACGTATACGCACGACACTTGGTGAATATCCGGGGGTCAGCGACATCGAAGACACCTACGCCAAAGGGAAGCGTGAACTGAGCTTGAAGCTGAGTGATGCCGGCAGGAGCCTCGGCTTGACCGAAGCCGATCTGGCGCGTCAGGTGCGGGCTGCTTTTTATGGATCTGAGGCGCTGCGTCTGCAGCGGGGACGCAACGAGGTTAAGGTTATAGTTCGTTATCCGGAAGCTGATCGGCGGCTTCTGGCCAGTCTTGAAACTATGTTGGTGCGAACTCCAAACGGTGGTGAAATACCGCTGCTTCGGGCAGCCGAAGTGCAGGAAGGTCGTGGTTTCTCGTCAATTAATCGGACTGATCGCAAGCGAGTGATTAATGTTACCGCCCGGGTCGATAGTCAGGTTAATAATGCTCAGGAAATTATCGATGAACTCAAGGCCGGCCTGCTGCTTGAGATGTCGCGTGATTATCCGGGTCTTGATTATGACATGGAGGGCGAGTCACGTGAACGGCGTGATTCGCTTGGCAGCATGCTCGAAGGCTTCAAACTGGCGTTGGTAATTATTTTCGTGCTGTTGGCTATTCCGTTTCGCAGCTACAGCCAACCGTTACTTATTATGTCGGCAATTCCATTCGGAATAGTTGGCGCGGTTCTCGGTCACTTGATTATGGGCTATAATCTCAGTCTGCTCAGTATGTTCGGGCTGGTTGCCCTGGCCGGGGTGGTAGTTAATGATTCATTGCTGTTGATCGATCGCGCCAACCGTAATCGCCGTAACGGACTCAATTCGCACGACAGCCTGGTTGAAGCATCGACCCGGCGCTTCCGACCGATTATTCTGACCTCTCTGACCACCTTCTTTGGTCTGTCGCCGATGATAGTTGAAACCAGCGTACAGGCGCAATTTCTGATTCCGATGGCGATCAGTCTCGGCTTCGGCATCCTGTTTGCCACTGGCATCACCCTGTTGTTGATCCCGTCACTCTATATGGTGCTGGATGATGTGCGGCGGGCGATCGGTTTCAAGGAACGGTTCACTGAATAGCGGGTCGCAGTAAACAGTTAATGAGAAGGTTGCAGAATTTTTTCAGATCAGTCATTATCGCGTTCTGGAGAAGAACGTGGCCATTACTAAAACGAAATTATTTCGCAAAATCAAACGCTTGACCGGCAAGGCGATCGGCGATTTCAACCTCATTGAAGAGGGTGACCGGATCGCCGTTGCTCTGTCCGGCGGCAAAGATTCCTACACGCTGTTACATATACTTGGTGCGCTGCAGAGACGTGCGCCAATCGACTATGAATTGATTGTTGTAAATGTCGATGCCGGTTTTCCCGGTTATCAGCAGGATGTGATCGCGCGCCATATTGAAGAACATGGTTTCACCGGGCGGATGGAAGTGACGGACTGTTCCGGAATTATCGATCGGAAGCTGCGTCCCGGCACTTCTTATTGCGCCTTTTGTGCCCGACTGCGACGCGGTGCCCTATATTCGCTAGCCGACGAACTGGGCTGTAATAAAATTGCCTTGGGACACCATCTCGATGACCTGATCGAAACGCTGCTGTTAAATCAGTTTTATGCCGGTCGCCTGGCGGCGATGAGTCCGAAACTGCAGGCCGAAAATGGCCGGCATACGGTAATCCGTCCACTGGCTTATGTTGCAGAGTCGATGATTATTGATTTTGCCCGGGAGCAGGAGTTCCCGATTATCTGCTGTTCATGTCCGGTGCATGGTACCGTCGACCAGAAGCGCCAGCAGATGAAGCAGCTGATCTCACAGCTTGCCGAGGAAAACCCCGACATCCGTTATAGTATGCTGACCGCGCTCGGAAATCTGCAACCGAGACACTTGCTGGATAAAAATCTGATAAACTCTTAACCGTGTAACTACAGTTTTCGAAAGATACAACAACAAATGCTGCAAGAGATCATCGACAGAGATACTATTGAAAAACGGGTCGCGGTCCGTACCGGTTCCGAGGCGTTTACTCAGATTCTGGAGCGACTGTTGCTGACCTGGGGGTTCGTTATTGGTAACCAGGATGACCAATCGGCGCTCCTGCTGCTCGAAGATGAGTGCGGTGAGCCGGTTGCTGGCCAGAAGACGGTTTGGCTGAGTAAATCGGAACAGGGTCAGCTCGGTCTGCCGGTCACAATTGAATCATTATGGCAAGTTCTGGAGCAACATTTTCACTCTCCACCACGGATGCATATGCGTAAAACGGTGGATTTGCCAGCCCGGGTGTCGTTGCGCGGAGCATGGCACGAAACGCGCCTGAGCAGTCTGTCCGATATGGGCGCACGTTTCAGTCATGACCGGGAACTGGTTAAGCAAGAGCCGGTCATAATCGAACTGAGTCTCTTTGGCGCGCTGCTGCAATACCGAGGACAGGTTATTTTTTCGATGGCTGAGGGGCCAGCAGACGTGCCGATATTTCAGGCCGGTGTTGTCTTTCATAAACAGGACAGTACATTGCGTGATGATTTGTGTAGTTATCTGATCAGGCAGTATCTGGAAACGGTTCGCGCAGGGATGGAACTACAGGTGTTTCAGGCCGGGCTGGTTTTTTTCGATCTCGCTCCCGGGGTCAGAAACGCGTTTCTGGAGACCGACTGAGTTCACAGCTGTCTTTATTTCTTAAATATTT
This sequence comes from Desulfuromonadales bacterium, assembly GCA_030591795.1. The sequence goes on from JAUVAJ010000024.1 coordinate 3,441, forward strand.
TACCCAGGACTGACGGTCCTTTGTCGTTGGGCGCCCGCATATTAATCAGGCGCAGTTCACGTAGCGCTTCAGTACAGTCCGGATTACACTGAATAGCCCGTTCAAAGCGTTTAGCCGCTTCAGGCAGACGTCCCTCCGCCTTCAGCATGTAACCATGAAACAGATGTGCCTTGTCGAGGTTGGCATTAAGCCGGATCGCTTTTTGAATTAACTCCTTAGCCTGGTTGAGCGTGCCCGGGTTCCCCTTGCCGGCCTTGAATTTGGCTATAGCAAAGTAACAGAGGTATTCCGGTTCTTCCGGGCAGAGTTTGACCGCTTTTTCCAACGCCTGGTGTGCGTCTGCGAAATTGTTTTTTTTCAGATATACCATGCCGCGTTGGAAGGCGTTTTCAGCGTCCATAATCTCTGCTGCTTTGTCGCGCTTGTCCTTCTTTTTTCCTTGCAGTTGCGCCAGGTATTGGTGGCGTTTAACCGGGTTTGACAGGGTTTCGTACGCTTCGCTGATCCGCTGAAACAGAGCGTTAGCCTTCTGTTCAAGATCCAGTGAGAGCTGATCCTGTTGTAGTCGATCCGGGTGGTAGACTTTGGCCAGAACAACATAACAACGGCGGATGTCTTCATCTGTGGCATCTGTCTTGGTGCCGAGGATTTCGAAGAAATTCTGCTGCATCATCCGCGTATAGTTTTGCATAAACTTCTGGCGCTGTTTCTTCTCCTCCGGTGAATCAGAAAACAGGCTGGTTCTCTTGTCCGGCGGCAGCTGTTCCTTGTGGCCGTCGAGGAGCTTCACCAGGAGCATTGATGCGATCAGGCACTTATTTTCAAAGCGCGACAGTGGGTAGCGGTCGAGAATCTGCTCAGATGTGTCGCAGCCATTACATTCCGCCAGAACTTTGGCTTCGTGCTGGAGCAGTTCAATATCCTGAAACCGGAAATGGGGATTGTCCGAGAGGGCCGGGTAGCTGTTCAGGTACGGTTTGAGCAACTGGTCGACCTTCGTTTCGTTGTAATAGGTGCGTATCCCATGCAGGATAATGTTGGCCGGTGAGAGATCGATCTGGGTTATGCTCTTTTTGAAATTGACGGCCGGGGTAAAGTGGTAGGTCCCTTTCTGCCAGGTAAATATCTCCAGCAGTTTTTCCGTCGCCTGTACCTCCAGAACCTCTGAAATCTGCTCCTCTTTGAGCAAACCCATTTCAATCAGCACCGCACCCTGCATCTGCCCAGTCTCCTTGACCGTGCGCAAGGAGTCTTCACATTCTCGCTCGGTGATCAGGTCTTTGGCGACCAGAACATTGCCGAGGCATTCCCGAACCATATTGGAGCGGACAAAGATAGGATAGCCACCCTTGAAGTAGATCGCTTTTTTACGATCGGCATGATTGATGTGCAGCAGTCCGGTGAGTTGCAGAGCGTAGAGGTTATGAATAAGTTTTGGAAATGGCGTAGTAGACAGATCGCCTTCGATTCGTGACGGTTTGCTGTTTGGCTGTTTATCGGTCTGTGCTTCTCCGTCAAGCAGTTCAAGGATTTTCTGATACAGAGTGTCGAGGCTGAATGGTTTGAGCAGGTAGGTCGAGGCGCCGTAAACTTCTATCGCCTCGCGAACTTGTTCACCACTGCGGTTGATTGCCGACATCAGGATGATCGGCAGTTTGTTGACTGGAATTTTTTTACGCAATTCAGCACAGGCTTCCAGTCCAGATATTCCGGGCAGGACAACATCGAAGACGGCCAGGGCGTAGTTGCCAGTTTTCAGTTTTGGCATTGCGTCCTCCGCCGAATTGTAACAGTCGACGGCAAAGCCCTTTAGGCTCAGGAATTCTTTAAGGAAGTGTCGAATACAATGATCATCATCGACAATTGCGATACGGTTGTCCATTATCCCCCTAGTTGATGCACTTGCAAAAAAGAATCAGATGGCGACGCCATCATAGTTCAGCCGTTTTCAGTCGCCGTGCGGAAGGAGTCGATTGAAAACAGCACGGATCCCTTCGGTGTTGTGGCGGTAATTTTTCAGTAGCACCTGATCCGGGTTGGCGTTTTCCTGGTAGCCAAGGCGGCGGGCCAACTTGTTCAGATAGACCGGGTCGTTCGGCAATTCATGAATTGACTGATCGTGAACCAGCCGCAGCATGTTTTCCATCTTACGCAGGAATTTGTAGCCATCCACCAGGGTCGCTACTTCAATATCCCCCAAAATACCTGCCTGATTCAGTTTCTGCAAGGCCTTTATGGTGTTCGTTTCGTGTAGTTCGGGTGTGTCAGCGCCGTGCAAAAGTTGCAGATACTGGGCGATAAACTCGACATCGACCATGCCGCCGCGGCCGGTTTTAATATTCAGTCGATCGTTACTTTCCCGGCCGATCTCTTTTTCCATCCTTGAGCGGAGCCGGGCAATCTCTACTGCCACATTGTCCGGCAGTGGAGCATCATAGGTCTGATGCTCAATCGATTTGCTCAAGGCGGAACTCAAGCGGGTATCTGTCTGCACCACTCTCGCCTTGACCAACGCTTGTCGTTCCCAGAGTTGGGACGAAGACTCGTGATAACTGTCGAAGGCGGACAGGCTGGTGACCAATGGTCCCTGGTTGCCGGAAGGGCGCAACCGGGTATCAATCTGGTAGACGTAACCATCCTGAGTGACCAGGGTCAGAATCGAAATGATCCGTTGGGCCAGACGTGAAAAATATTGGCGGTTTGACTGGGAGTTGAATCGTTCCGGGTCGGTACCATCGACGGCTCGGGTTTCACCATCGCCCTGGTAGACGAAGATGATGTCGAGGTCGGAGTGATAATTCAACTCCATGCCGCCGAGCTTGCCCATGCCGGCAATGACAAATTCAGCCGGCTGTGCTTCCTGAGTATCAGTTGTACAGTATGGCAGGCCGTAGCGGGGGATCAGTTCATCACGGGCAATATCGATCGCAGTCAGCAGACAACAATCAGCCAGGCAGGAGAGTTGGTAGGTTTTCTCCCCTTGTGGCGTATTGCCAAAAATATCATTCAGGGCGATGCGTAGAAACTCCTCATTACGGAATTTCCGCAGCACTTCCAGTTTCTGTTCGTAATCATTCGCTTCGGTCAGCAGTGTGGCTAGATCCATCTGCATGTCGGGCAACGCCTTGTAAGGAGTGGCGTAGGCACCGGAGACCAGAGCATCGAGAATTTCCGGATGTTGGATGAAGATTCGGGTCAGAAACTGGCTGGTGCCGAACAGCGAGACCAGCAGTTTCATGGTCTTGTGGTTTTCCGCCAGCAAGGCAAAATAAGTGCCGCGAGCCCGTAAAGCCGATAGGAACCGCTCGACATTAGACAGGGTCATCTCCGGTTCCGGTGAATCGATCACCTCCTGCATCAACAGGGGCGCGATCCGCTCCATATGCCGGTGAGCCTGTCGGGTTAACTGGCGATTCGGTGTTTCTCCCTTAAGAACCAGCAGACTGTTATAAGCGGCTTCCGGATTACTGAAGCCCCAACCTTCGAGCAGGTCTTTGATATAGTCCGGATCAGCTTCCGGGTCAAACAGATGTTCAATCTCCGGTCGGACTTCACTTTTCAGTTCAGTGTCGCCGGTATAAAACAGCTCACGGTAAATGTTTGAGACCGCCTCACGATGGCGTTCCAGTTCGGCTTCAAAGGTGGCGATGTCGATGAAACCGCTACGCCTGGCCAGGGCCAGTAAAGCTTCGGGTCTGGTCGGCAGGTTGTGGGTCTGTTGCTCCTGAAAAACCTGGATCCGGTGTTCGACGTTGCGCAGGAAGGTATAAGCATTCTTCAGGGTTGTGACTTCATTCTCTTCGACCAATTCCTCAATGGCTAACTGGTCGAGAGCAGCCAGTGAATTGCGCAGGCGCAAAGACGATTTTTTGCCGGCATGAATCAACTGTAGCGCAGAGATGAAAAACTCGATTTCACGGATGCCACCGCGCCCGAGCTTGAGGTTGACTTCACCTTCTTGTATGCGGGTCAGACTGCTGTCAATTTTTTGCTTCATTCGCTTGATATCTTCGAGCATGGCGTAATCGAGGTGCCGGCGAAAAATGAAAGGTTCCAGCTCCTTGAGCAGGGTGTGGCCGAGGTCGAGGTCACCGGCGACCGGTCTCGCCTTGAGCAAGGCAGATCTTTCCCAACTCTGTCCCCAGCTTTCGTAATAGAGGATACCACTGTCGAGCGGTTGGGCGATCTCGCCGCTACGGCCCTCGGGGCGCAGGTCGAGGTCGACCCGGAAGACAAAGCCGTGTTCGGTCGCCTGGCCGATCGCTTTGTTGATCATATCTGAAAGTTTAACGAAATAGGTGTGTGCCGGAATCTTGTTGATCCGGTCGCCATGTGGCGAGGCGATGCCGGTCGTCTCGCCTTTTTCGGAGAGGTAGAAGTACATCAAGTCAATATCTGACGAGAAATTCAGCTCCCGGCCGCCGAGTTTGCCCATGCCGAGAATAGTGAAGGTTGCTTCCTGCAGTTCGCCGCCATCTGGAGAAACCATCGGTGTACCGAATTCAGCCTGGAGCAGGTTGTTGCAGATTTCGTAGGCACGCTGCAAGGTCGCTCCGGCCAGTGCCGCCAACTCGTCGGTTACGCCGACTAATTCGGCCAGTCCGCAGAGGTCGCGGCTGCCGATACGGAGCATTTCCTGCGCTTTGTAACCGCGCAGTTTTTCCTGGAGGTCATCAAAGGTTGCGCTGTCGGGGATAGCTGCGGCGAGATCAGTGTTCATCTCTGCTTCGCACTTGGCTCGATCGATCGCCGCGTTGCCGAACAGTTCTTGCAGGTAGTCCGGTTTGCGACAGAGAATGCCGGTCAAAAACTGCGAGGCGCCGAGGATGGTCAACAGTTGCTGGCATCGTTCCGGGCGGGCGAGAATCTCGCTGTAAAGCGCGGCATCCAAAGTATCGATCAGACGTTCAAGGTTGTTCAGGGCGAGCGCCGGGTCGGCGCAATTCAGTGCCTGGATCGATAAGCGCGCCATAAGTGCGCAATCACCGGTCGACTCAAAAATCAGGCGCAGGTTGGTCGCGGTTCTGGCCGGCTCATTGAACTTGAGCTCCTCAACCAGTTGCTGCAGATCGTCCTGTTCCTGTTCCTTGCAGGCGGCGATAAGGCGTTCAGTCAGCCGGGCGGTCTCCATCAGACCCCCTTGACCCGGGCGGCCAGCTGCGTTTTGTAGTCGCCGCGAGCGAGGCCGTTTTCGGTAATAATCGCGGCGATGTACCGGGCGGGTGTGACGTCAAAGGCCGGATTACGCACAGTGACCCCTGCCGGGGCGATCCGGTGTCCGCCGCAGTGGGTCACTTCACTCTGGTCGCGTTCTTCGATCGGAATCTCGCTGCCATCGGTCATGTTGAGATCGATGGTCGAGGTCGGCGCGGCAACATAGAAGGGGATATTGTGCTCACGGGCGAGGATGGCGACGGTGTAGGTGCCGATCTTGTTTGCGGTATCGCCGTTGGCGGCAATCCGGTCAGCACCGACAATGACGCAGTCGATTTCACCCCGGCTCATCAGGTGTCCGGCCATGTTGTCGCTGATCAGGGTGACCGGGATGTCATCCTGCATCAGTTCCCAGGTGGTCAAGCGTGCGCCTTGTAGCCAGGGTCGGGTTTCATCAGCGATGACCGAGACCGTTTTGCCGGCTTCGACCGCCGCCCGGATCACGCCGAGAGCAGTACCGTAGCCAGCGGTCGCCAGCGCGCCGGCGTTGCAATGGGTCAGGACACGAGCACCGTCGGGGATCAACTCAGCGCCATGCCGGCCCATGCGGCGGTTAATCGCGACATCTTCATCGGCGATGCGGCAGGCTTCTTTGAGCAGAGTGCTTTTCAGTTTATTCAGATCTTCTGCGCTATTATCGCTAGCGACACGCTGCATTCGATCGAGTGCCCAAAACAGATTGACCGCAGTCGGGCGGGTCGCCGCCAGCAGATCGCAGACCTGTGCAAACTCGGTCGAAAACGTCGCAAAATTGTCAGCTTCGATGTCACGGGCACCGAAGGCTGCGCCGAATGCTGCGGCAACACCGATAGCCGGCGCACCCCGCACCACCATGCTGCGAATCGCCTCGGCAACCTCGCGGTAATCGGTATAGTCGATCCAGACCTCTTCGGTCGGCAACAGGCGCTGGTCAAGCATACGGCAGACGCCGTCGATAAACAGGATCGGTTTGACAGACATTTAGTGTCTCCAGAAAGGCATTAGCCTTTTAGCTTAGCTTTTAATAACTCGTTGACCATGCCGGGGTTAGCCTTCCCCTTGCTTCTTTGCATGACCTGGCCGACAAAGAAGCCGATCAGTTTATCCTTACCGCCAAGATATTCCTCAACCTGGCCCGGGTTGGCTGCGATGACCTCGTCAACAATTTTTTCGATCGCCCCGCTGTCGGTCACCTGCTTCAACCCCTGTTCCTCGATGATGCTGTCGGCAGCATGGCCGCTCTGCCACATCGCCTCGAACACCTTTTTGGCAATGTTGCCGGAAATGGTCTTGTCGGCGACGCGTTTAAGCATGCCGACCAGCATTTCTGGAGAGACCGGGGAGTCGGCAATCGACAGGTTGTTGTCATTAATGTGGCGGGCGAGCTCGCCCATGATCCAGTTGGCGCAGGCTTTGGCGTCGTCGTACAGGGCGACGCAAGCTTCAAAATATTCGGCGACGGCTTTGTCGGCGATCAGCACCCCGACATCATATTCAGGCAGACCGTATTGTTCGGTGTAGCGTTTAAATCTGGCTTCGGGCAGTTCCGGCAAACTCTTGCGGGTCGTTTCGATCCACGCTTCGTCAATAACCAGCGGTACCAGGTCCGGATCGGGGAAGTAGCGGTAATCGTGCGCTTCTTCCTTGCTGCGCATCGACCGGGAGACGCCGGTGTTGCTGTCAAACAGACGGGTCTCCTGAACGACTTTGCCGCCGTCCTCGATCAGCTCGATCTGCCGGTCGATCTCGTACTCGATCGCCTGCTTGATAAAGCGGAAGGAGTTGATGTTTTTCAGTTCAGCCCGGGTGCCGAGCTCCTTCTGGCCCCAGGGTCGGATCGAGACGTTGGCGTCACAGCGAAATGAGCCCTCTTCGAGGTTGCCATCGCAGGC
>JAUVAJ010000155.1 GCA_030591795.1 Desulfuromonadales bacterium
CAAGCTGCTCGCCTCGGCTATTCTTCACTCGGCAACAGCTGGCGTTCACTGGCCGCTCTGAGCGGTAATCTGCTGTTGCGTACCTTGCACCGCTCCCGGCAATTGCACCGGGCATTGTTGGCCCGTGGCTATGCTGATGAACTAATTTATCTGGAAGAGCAGTATGTATGGTCGCCGCGGAATCTGATTTATGGCGGGAGTATCGGACTGCTGGCTCTGACTCTAGCTTTTTGTCTGCCGGGATGATCTGTTGATGGATATGATTTTAGCTACAAGTGCAGTTGACTACAGCTACCCCGGTGGCGAGCAGGCGTTGAACAGGATTTCAGTCGGTTTTGCTAAAGGTCGGCGCACAGCTGTGCTGGGTCGTAACGGTTCCGGTAAATCTACCCTTTTTTCGCTGCTCAACGGTATTCAGAAACCGCAACGTGGTGAGGTTTTGTTTCAGGGCGAACCGCTAAGCTACACTCGGCGTTACCTGAAGCGGCTACGGAGCAGGATCGGGGTGGTTTTTCAGGAGCCGGACAGTCAGCTATTCTCGGCAAGCATCCGTGAAGATATCTCTTTTGGACCGATGAATCTTGGTCTGGAAAAATCTGAAGTGCTGCAGCGGGTCGATGCGGCGATGGCTGCTGTCGGCTTGAGCGAACTGGCAGGCCGTCCGGTCCATGCCCTGTCGCACGGTGAAAAGAAGCGGGTCTGTATCGCCGGGGTGCTGGCTATGCAACCGGAGGTTCTGGTGCTCGATGAACCGACTGCCGGACTCGATCCGGCCATGACCAGAGAATTGACAGCTCTACTCGATCAATTACACCGACAAGGGTTGACGCTGATCCTGGCGACGCATGATGTCGATTTTGCCTACGCCTGGGCGGATGATATCTGCATCCTTGACCAGGGTGCGGTTGCTTTTCAGGGGAGTGTGGATGAGTTTTCGACCGTTTTGCCAAGGTTGCCGGAGCTGGGTCTGGAGTGTCCCTGGGTGGTCGAAATGTATGCCCGGTTGCTGGATAAAAGGCTTGTCGAAGCGGTAGCTGTTCCGCCACGGACAAAATCGGCGTTGCTTGAACTTCTGGGAGAAGATGATAGCCTGACATATTAATATTGATGTGTAGTCGGATTGTTTTAAAAAAATTTATAATTATGCAATTAGATCGAAAGGAGATGGTGTGATGATTTGCTCGATGATTTGTAAGAGAGCGCTCTGGAAGGTTGTAGTTGTTGTTTCTCTTTGGTTGATATTTACAGCTCCGGTTCTGGCTGAAGATGCGGACTTGCAGCAGCAGCTTGAGGCGTTGCAGCAGCGCGTTGAGCTGCTTGAAACGGAACAGTCACCGGGTACTATTGATCGTCGAGTCACCCTTGCCGGCCTGCTGTCTGCGGCTTATCAATATCAGATTGTTGATCCATCGGACAATAACCCCAATGGAAATTTGCTTTTTCAGCCCGAGGTCGGCATCGCCCTGTCGGAGAGAGATGAGCTGTTTTTCAAATTCGGGTTTGCCGCTGGCAACGGCTTGAACCCGGCACCGTTTAACCTGACCGCGTGGGCAGCGTTGAAGGAGGATGATGTCAAAGATATCAATGGTCGTAATCGTGATTACCTGCTGACGGCCTGGTATGCTCATACCTTTTCTTTTAGTGGCGAGAAGTCTTTACAGTTGACAGGTGGTATTATCGACTCTACCGATTACCTCGATAACAATGCTTATTCCAACGATGAACATACTCAGTTTATGAACTCAACGCTGGTCAATGCACAGAATTCGTTTTTGCCGTCATTCGACCTGGGTGGTGTTGCCTTCCTTGAATTGGATCGACTTGAGCTTACAGCCGTCGCAATGAATATAGGTGAATGCTCACCAGGCAACAGCTGCAATTATTTTGGAACTGAACTGCAATATAACCTGGAGACATCTTTGGGAGACGGAAGCTACCGGATCATATTGAGCCGGACCTCAGAGGCTTTTCCCGACCCGGCTGGCTTGAACAAAGAAGCCCGTTCTATGGTTACATTCTCGTTCGATCAGGAGTTGGGCGAGGTCTTTGGTGTCTGGACAAGATTCGGTTTTGAGGACGACAAGCCTGCGATCGACTATGCACAATTACTTTCTGGCGGGGTCGATATTAGTGGCAGCCTCTGGGGACGACAGCAGGACAATATAGGCATCGGCTACGCTTTTGTGAACGGTGGTAACCTCGACATCGAATCCAGTCAGGTAGTTGAAGCATACAGCCGATTTCTCTTGAATGAGTTTTTTGCTCTGACGCTGGATGTACAGTATATGCAGGATGAAAATAGCACTGCGAATGATTCCTCCGGATATGTGTTCGGAGTGCGGGGTGTCGCTACATTCTAAGCACAACCAGAACCCAGATTAAGCAAAGCTGTTTAGTCTGATAGAATAGTATCTGAAAAATGAAAACAGATGAGCTTCAGTCTGACCAGCCAGATCGGAGAACAGGTATGGGGCTAATTACTTTAGATACGCATGTGCGGACCTGCTTCAAAAGGGCGGGTCTGCCGTGGTTGTTCGTTGCCAGATTTTGGCAAATTAAACCACTGCTTGTTTTGTTGGCAGCGGTTGTGATGCTGTTTGGTTATCAATCTCTGGCCTCAGCAGAAAACAGCAAGACCCCCTATCTGGTTCGTGATATTACAGAAGATCCTGAAAAAAAACTGACCGGCCTCGTCCTCCCTTTTGCCTTTTACTCAGAAACCTTTGAATTCACAGTCGGAGTCGGTGGCGGCGCAACCGGCTTTCAGGAAGGGCAGATGGGGCTCTACGGCGCTGGCCTCTATTCTGCCAACGGTACAGCGGCTTTCTACTTCGCTGGAAATGACATCCGGATCCCCTTTACGCGGCGTTTGTTCCTCGATCCATACATGTCTTATGGCTGGTTCGCTCAGCAGCGGGCCTACTTTGACGGCAATCCGGACTTTCCTAATGAACAGGCTGGTTCCAACGACTCAAGTGCCGAAAACTATCTAACCGAAGCCGGTAACAACAACATCATAGAGCTCAGGTTCAAGTATGTCTTGCCGATTGGCCAGGCACGTGAGTCAGCGGTGCAGTCCTACATCCTTGATCAGGGGCTTATCCTGGATGGCGCTTCCGGTGGCGGTGGCTGGAACCCGTTGACCAGTGGTGTTACTTACCTGCAGGTTAAACCATTCTACCGATATCGCACCTTTGAGTTTACCAACGAAGTTTTGCGCGGGAGTACCAGCGGGCTGGAGATCGGCCTACATTACGATAACCGCGACTTTCCGCTTAACCCCACAGCCGGCAGCAAGATGCACCTGACTTATGGTAGTGATTTCGGCAGGCTAAACGGCTGGTCGGTGCTGAGTGGCAAGGTGAGCAAGTATGTCTCCTTGGGTAAATCGAAGATGTTTCGCCAGCGGGTTCTTGCCCTCGATTTGTGGTTGGCTGATAACGTTAACCGTAAAGCTACGGTGACTCCGGGTGGTGTAGATTATGATAATCGAGCCATTCCATCATATGGTCCAGCTCTCGGTGGTCTGTATCGGATGCGCGCCTACCCGCAATATCGTTTCCATGACAAGGTCGCCATATATTATGGCGCAGAATATCGGGTGATGCCCAAATGGCGACCGTTGAAAGATGTCTCCTGGCTGCAATTTCTGGATGTTGACTGGTGGCAGCTGGTCGGGATTGCTGAACTCGGTCGCGTCGATAACAACTGGTCTGCTGAAACCTTATATAATGATCTGCACTGGAGTGTCGGTGGCGGATTGCGGTTGATGTCCCGCAAGGTGGTCGTTCGCCTCGATGCGGCTTTTTCGGAAGAAGGCGGGACGATGTGGGCTATGGCCGGGCACGCATTCTGATAAATTTGGGTCATAGATGTGCCGCTGGTGCGATATGTTATATTATAAAGACCAGCTGAAACAAAACTGTTTTCTCGTAAGAAGTTAGGAGTACCATGAAAAAAATAATTCTCGGGGCGATTCTGATCCTGTTTGTAACCATTGGTTTTGGCGTCTACTACGTACTGTCCAACCTGGATAATATCGTCAAGGCGGCGATCGAAACCTACGGTTCAGAGGCGACGCAGACGGCGGTTCGGGTGGATAGCGTTAAGCTCGGCCTGCAGGATGGTTCCGGCGCGATCTACGGGCTGACGGTCAGTAACCCAAAAGGGTATGCCGCGCCGCAAGTGTTTTCCCTCGGTGAGATTTCAACCCAGGTCGATCTTAAATCGTTGTCTGAAGAAGTGATTGTTATCGAGCACATAACCGTAAAGGCACCGGAGGTTTTTTATGAGCTGAACAGTGCTGGCAAGTCCAACCTGGATGAGCTTAAACAGAATATTTCATCTGGTGCATCGGGTTCATCCGGGTCTTCAGCCAACCAGGGCAGTGGGTCGGAGCCAAAGTTGATTATTCGCAAGTTCTTGTTTGCTGAAGGAAATATTCACGCCAAGGTGGTGCCGCTGAATAAGAATTACGAGCTGAAGCTGCCGAAGATCGAGATGAGTAATCTCGGTGGTAAAAACGGAGCAACTCCGACTCAGATCGCTAACCAGATACTAAAAATATTGACCGACCGGGCAATGGTAGAAATCCAGAAAAAGGGACTCGACCAATACCGGGACAAACTTGAAGGTGAGGTCGATAAACGGCTGGAAGCCGAACAACAGAAGCTGAATGAGAAGATTGGCGACCAGGTTGGCAACGAAGTTGGCGATAAGTTGAAGGGTGTGCTCAAATACTGAACGGCGTCGAATGGAAAGAAACTATATTATTGTCATTTCGAACGCTAGAGAGAAATCTGGGATTTAGTCTCTATGCTGAGATAATCAGACTTAGATCCCTCCCGGCTTGTGCGCCATAGCCTTGGCGGAGGCGTATGGTCGAGATGACAGGGCGGGTCTTGTGGTTAGAAAATAATATTAGTGCAAAGGCCGGGGGGTTAAATCCTCCGGCCTTTTTCTTTTGTGGCGTAATCAGTGATCCTGGAAGCCGAGGACAACCAGTACGCAGGTGCCGTCAGCAAATACATTCAGGCCGTTTTTCAGGCCATTTTCGATTGCTGCCGCGCTCTCGGCGCCCGGCTGCATCCAGATATTTTCGATCCCCTTGGCGATCGCCGCTTCAACCACCTGTTCGGTGATCTTGGGTGGCGTGATCACCGAGATGCTCTTGACGTTGTCCGGCAGGTCGCTGACCGAGCCGACACAGG
>JAUVAJ010000140.1 GCA_030591795.1 Desulfuromonadales bacterium
CGCTGTTGCGCTCGGTGTCCAGCGTAATATGCATACCGGTGGTGTCGATTTCGCGTTGTTGACAGAAACGCAGAGCATAGAACCCGGCGCAGGTACCGATCGAAGCAAGAAACAGGGCAAAGGGCGAGGCGGCTGAGTTGTCACCACCATTTTCTGTCGGCTGGTCAGTCTTGATCATAAATCCCTCAGCCTCGGCATTGACGGCAACACCGCCGGGGAAGGTTATGTCAATCATGTCTATTATCCTCTATAGAGTTGATCGTTAGTTTGTTGTCATGCAGCTACCACCCCTTACCGAGCGGTTCCATCGTCTCTAGTCTGTACTTTCTACTGCCAAGCCCTACTTTTTCAGCGTGAACCAGAGTTGTTTCCCAGTCGATCTGTGGATAGACGCCGCGGAACTTGTCGCCACCCGGCTCGTGGCCGGTCTGCATCGCGGTGTTTGCAAAGCCTTGAGACTGGTTGACGAGGTCGGCACAGGCCTGGTCGATGGCGACCGGGTCGGTTGAGGCGAGAATACCGATGTCCGGAACGATCGGCGCGTCCGAATGGCCGTAGCAGTCGCAGGCGGGCGAGACCTGGGTGACAAAGCTGATGTAGAGCTGTTTTGCCTGTTTAGTACTGGTTGCCCCCAGGGCGTACTCGGCCATTTTCTGCATTACTTTACCGGATTCTTCGTTCCAGTTGATACGAATCGCACCAGGGTCGCAGACACTGATGCAGCGACCGCAACCGACGCATTTTTCAGCGTCAAGTTTAGCGCTCTTCGTATAGAGTTTGATCGCATCGTGAGCACACGCCTTCAGGCAGGCGGCGCAGAGGGTGCAGTGTTCTTCGGTGATAGTCGGGGCGACAGTCGAGTGCTGTTCCATTTTGCCTTCACGGCTGGAACAACCCATGGCGAGATTTTTAATCGCACCGCCGAAGCCGGTCAGCTCGTGACATTTAAAGTGTGAAAGAGTGATCAACGTATCGGCCTCAAGAATCTCCAGTCCGATATCGACGCTACTGAGCAGCTCACCTTTAACCTCAACCCGGCGGGCCGAGTGGCCGCGCAGACCGTCGCACATGATCAGCGGTGCGCCGGCCACCGCGTAGGCGAAACCGTTTTCGATACCGCAATTCAGGGCCGAGACCGCCTCTTTGCGTTCGCCCGGGTAAAGGGTGCAGGAGTCGGTCAGAAACGGCTTGCCGCCGAGTTGCTTGACCTGGTCGACGATTTTACGGATAAAGGTCGGGCGGATAAAAGCGTGGCCACCCTTTTCACCGAAGTGCAGCTTGATCGCGGTCAGGTCGCCAGCTGAAATAATGTTATTGAGTCCGGCGAGCTCAGCCAGACGAACCAGTTGGCTATGGAGGTTTTCCCGGTTACCGGCGCGCAGGTCGGTAAAATAGACGGTGCTTTGCATATACTGTCTCCTTGTGGTCCTTTGGACAGTGAATTATTTTAAATCATCGTCTGTGAAAGGGATATCGTTACTTTCGAGGCTCAACGCGAGTTCCGGGGTGAACTTCAGGCCGAGTCTGGTCGGAGAATCGACCTCGGTCTGAATGTGACAGACGGTCGCTATCACCTGGCGATCACCGGGCCAGAATGGCTGGCGAAAGCGCAGGGTAAGTGGCGTGCCGATTGCAAAAACCTGTTCACACTCAATAGCGATACCGACCGTGCTGATATTGTGGCTCATGGCCGGCATGAAGGTTGACTGGTTTGCCTGAGCATATTCGACGATCGCGTGCCGTTTACGCCGGGCTCCTTTGCGATTATCCAGTTGATGCGGTGAAACAGCGTTGCGAAACAGCTTGGCTTTGTAGAGCTCGCTGTCAGCCCGACGCAGGAGATCGATGGCCGTCTCTTCCGGCGATTCGTGCAGGGCGAAGCCGGCACTTATAGTCAGGTTCTTGCGGTCGAGCAAGTGCTGGTCGGCAATGTTTAGATTTTCGATGTTTTGTCTGATCCGGTCAGTTATAGTGAAGGTCTGTCCGGCTGTAACCTGGCTCAGGATGATTCCGAACTCTTCGCCGCCGTAGCGCGCGGCCACGTCACCTTCGCGGACACCATCCAGAATCGCCTCGGCTACCTGTTGCAGCGCAACGTCGCCGGCGACGTGTCCACAACGATCGTTGTACTGTTTGAAGTGGTCGATATCGAACAACACACAACCGACTGTCGCTTCGCCCGGTTGTGGACGTTGACTGGCCAGTTTGCTGAGGTGGGTTTTGAAATAGGTTTGGTTGAACAGGCCGGTTAGACCGTCATGTATCGATGCATTGCGGATCTGTTCCAAATCGTTCGCTTCAACAATGCGCGGGTCTTCAAGTTCATGCACAACCTGATGCAGGTAGTCGAGCAGGGCTGGTCGCAGGCCGTTCTTTTGCCGGGTGCTGATCAAAATCTGCTCGCGATGGTCGATTGCTTCCTGCCAATAGCGGGTCGCGGTTGCGATATTGAATGATTTGTCGACCAAATGGCGCAAAACCTCCTGATAGACCAGGTTGCCATGTTGTGCGGCGAGATCAGCAATGCCTTCGATCAGGCAGAGGTCATCGTCGCCACAGTTCTCAAGCAGATTGTCGATTGCAATTTTCATAATTATCAGTCGGTTCCACTTGGAGCCTTGTCTGCTGTTTGGTCTTGTAAATATAAAGTCTGGCTCGGGAACGCCAGCTCCAATCCCATCCCTTCGATAATATCCATGATCTGCAGGCAGAGGTCTTGTCGGGCGTCGAGATATTCACCCCAGACCGTGGTTGTGGTGAAACAGTAGACCATTATGTCAAGCGACGAGGCACCGAAGTCAGTGAAGTTGACCAGAAAAAATTCCTGATCGATCGCCGGGTGGGTGCGCAGTAGATTACGGATTTTCTCAACCACTGTATGAATCTGTTTCGAGTCGGCATCGTAGGTGACGCCGAGATTCAGTTTGATCCGGCGCTTCGGCATGCGGCTGAAATTATCGATGGGCATATTGGCGATCACGTTGTTCGGCACGGTAATCAGGGTCTTGGCAAAAGTCCGGATTTTGGTCGAGCGGAAGCCGACTTCTTCTATTGTCCCTTCAATACTGCCAGCAACGACCCAGTCGCCCGATTTGAAAGGTTTGTCAAAGATAATCATCAGCGAACCGAAGACGTTGGCAATCGAGTCTTTGGCGGCCATGGCAATGGCGATGCCGCCGATGCCGAGGGAGGCGAGAAGCCCGGAGATTGAGTAGCCGAGGTTCTGGATTGCCATTAAAATGGCCAGAAAAATAATTATCCCGCGCAGGGTTTTGCTGAGCATGCTGGCCAGATTGTCATCGAGGGTCGATTCTGACCGCTCGGCCCATCTTTTCATGTAACGGTCAAAGATGCTGACCAGGTTGAACATTGCCCAGGTGATGGCAATGGTGACCAGTACCAGCACTAAAGCGCCGGATAACGCCTGCAAATTGACCGGTTTGATCGGGAGTTGCAGCGTTTCCAGCGCCAGGAAGAGACCACCGATGAAAATCAGGAACTCGGCCGGCTTCTGCAGGCTGGTGATGATCAGGTCATCATAGGCATTTTTGGTTTTTGCAGTAAACGAATGCAGAACTTTGTCATAGACAATGCCAAAGATTTTTTTGATGATCCAGGCGACAATCAGAATGCCGAGAGCGGTGACCCACAACTCAATAGTGATGCCGAGAAAATTCTGGTCTAAAAAAGATTGAATAGATTCCATGATTTATCCTTAAAGAGATCGCTATTTTTAGCAGATACGGCGGTTTAATGCAAGATGTTCACCGCTCCGACAATGTCCTGCAGGTATGGTAAACTTTGAAAATAATTGAGGCAATCAGGATAGAGGAGACAATTATGGGCAGGTCACTTGATAGTTTTACAACCCGCGGAAAAATTACAGCAGGAGATAATGAATATACCCTGTTCAGTCTAAAAAAACTGATGATAAACGGTCATCCGGAAGTATCCCGATTGCCGTTTACTTTGAAAATTCTGCTCGAAAATATGCTGCGCTTCGAAGATGGTGCAACCGTGACCGCCGATGATGTTCGGGCCTTACTCGCGTGGCTTGATGATCACAAGTCAACGCACGAGATCGCTTTTCGCCCGGCCCGGGTGCTGATGCAGGATTTTACCGGTGTACCGGCGGTGGTTGACCTGGCGGCGATGCGTGATGCGATGGTGGCGGCCGGTGGCGATGTGGCGCAGATCAATCCGCAGGTTCCGGTCGACCTGATCATCGATCATTCGGTGATGGTCGATAACTACGGCGATGAGAATGCATTTCGGCGCAATGTCGAGAAGGAGATGGAGCGCAATCGCGAGCGGTATGCTTTCTTGCGTTGGGGGCAGCTCGCTTTTGATAACTTCCGTGTGGTGCCACCCGGCACCGGCATCTGCCATCAGGTTAATCTCGAATACCTCGGGCGCACGGTCTGGGTCGATGAAGTTGATGGCGAGAAGCTGGCCTATCCAGACAGCTTGGTAGGAACTGACAGCCACACCACTATGATTAATGGTTTGGCTATCCTCGGTTGGGGGGTTGGCGGTATAGAAGCCGAGGCGGCGATGCTCGGGCAACCGGTCTCAATGTTGATCCCCGAAGTGGTCGGCTTCCGTTTGACCGGTGCGCTGCGTGAAGGGGTTACGGCGACCGACCTGGTGCTGACCGTTACAAAAATGCTGCGTGAGTTCGGTGTCGTCGGCAAGTTTGTCGAATTCTTCGGCAACGGTCTGGCGCAGACCTCGTTGGCCGACCGGGCGACCATTGCCAACATGTCGCCGGAGTTCGGCTCGACCTGCGCCTGGTTCCCGATCGATCAGGTCACTCTCGACTATCTCACCCTGACCGGCCGCAGCGCCGAGACGGTGGCGCTGGTCGATGCCTACGCCAAGGAGCAAGGGTTGTGGCGTTACGAGGATGCAGACGATCCGGAATACAGCACAGTGCTGGAGCTTGATCTCGATAGCGTGGTGCCGAGCCTGGCCGGGCCGAAGCGACCGCAGGAGCATGTGACCCTGCAAACCATTCAGGCGGCGACCGAAGCAGTCATAAGTGGAGACGAACTGGAAGCTGGTGCGCCGGTCAGCGGCAGTGACTATAGCCTCAACTCGGGCGATGTCGTGATTGCGGCAATTACTTCCTGTACCAACACCTCAAACCCGGCCGTTATGATCGCGTCCGGCCTGGTCGCACGCAAGGCTCTGGCTAAAGGTTTGCAGCGCAAACCGTGGGTCAAAACCTCGCTCGCTCCCGGTTCGAAGGTCGTAACCGCTTACCTTGAACAGGCTGATCTACAAAAAGATCTCGATGCGCTCGGTTTCAATCTGGTCGGTTACGGCTGCACCACCTGTATCGGTAATTCCGGTCCACTCGATCCGCCGATTGCCGAAGCGATCAAGCAGGGCAATCTGACGGTCTGTTCGGTTCTATCCGGCAATC
>JAUVAJ010000252.1 GCA_030591795.1 Desulfuromonadales bacterium
GGCCCGGATCAATTTATCGATAGTCATTAAAACCTGCCCCACTACAAAGATAGAGATGCCATCCGCCAGGATAAAGGCATTTTTTGCTTACTTTTTGTTGGCGCCTAGACAAAAAGTAAGGCGTCTGGCGGGACGCGACCCGCCGGTCTTTTAAATAGATCTTGGTTAGAAAACAGGATTAAATAGTGACTGCAAGTCACATAAGATATATTGATCACAGGTTACTATTTACTTAAATACGGATCGAATCCGGCAAACTAATGCAAGGAGTTAAACATGAGCGATCCCAATCCAATGATCCAGATCGAAACAACCCTGGGTGAAATTATCCTCGAACTTGATCGTGAGAAGGCGCCGATCAGCGTTGCAAACTTCATCGCTTACGCCAAGGCGGGTCATTACGACGGCACCATCTTTCATCGGGTTATGCAGGGCTTCATGGTGCAGGGTGGTGGTATGACACCCGACATGCAGGAGAAGCCGAGCGGTGAGCCGATTGTCAACGAGGCGACTAATCGGCTGAAGAACAACACCGGCACGGTCGCCATGGCGAGAACTTCGGAGATTAACAGCGCTACGGCGCAGTTTTTCATCAATACTGAGGACAATAAGTTTCTCAATCATACTGGGCAGACGCCGGAAGATTTCGGTTATGCGGTGTTTGGTCAGGTGGTCGACGGCATGGATGTGGTCTATACGATTGAGCAACAGGCGACGGCGACGGTTGCCGGGCATGATGATGTGCCGGTCGAGCCAATAGTGATTGAGGCGGTTGTTGTGATCGACTGAAACTAGTTCAAAGCGAAGAGACAAAAGGCCGGATGACATTGATGTCATCCGGCCTTTTGTATGGCTGTCGTCAACTGTATGAAATTGTGTGTCAGCAATTGTAGCAATGTGCCACATCGAGTGTGACATTTGGTCGAAATATTAAGTTCGATTAATAAAAAACAAGTATATTATTGGGGAAATTAATTAAAAAAACTAACTGATACTAAGTGCTTAGAATAAAAGAGTAAGTTTAGTGCGTCGTTTGGCAAATTATTTGCACAATGATGCTTTGTGATCAGCTTGACTGCTGTTTAGATTTATTTATTCCACTCTCTTTATTCAAAAGTGTTCAAGTGAAAACTTTGCTCCATTTGTGCTTTAACTGCTGCCCATAGAGGCAATAACGAAAGGTAAGATAATGAAACTAATGACTTTGTTTATGGCGATTTTCTTCACACTAACCGGACTTTCTTCGGCGGCTGAAACAGCGACCCCGCAAGAGGTGTTCGACATGGTTGTCAAGGGCGCCTATCTGCTCGAAAACCTTGGGGAAGAAGCCATACCTGCTTTCAATGAACCAAATGGTGAGCTGTCCTGGAAAGACACCTATGTACAGGCAAACAATTGCGCTGCGCGTCAAACTCCGGGACACCCAAGTTCTAAAGTGAGAGGGTTTTCTCCTGAACAGTTTTGGGCTCTTCAAGACCCGAACGGAGTTTATATTCTACGTGAAATATGTGGTGCAGCAGAAAAAAATCCGAATGGCAGCTGGATAGAGTATTCCTGGCCAAAGCGTGGCGAGACAGAACCCTCACGTAAAGTCACATTTGTGATTCAGGTTCCCAACACGCCATGGCAGGTTACTGCCGGAATTTATGATGACGACATAAGCCTGGATGAATTGAATCGTAAATGGCGGCAATAAGTCTTGTTGCCGTACAGATTCAATGCAAGCTGATAGCGATTGGATAAGATATGTTTTGTCCAATTTAAGTGTGTTAGCCACCTGTACATCCTCTTTGGGTGCAGGTGGCTCCATTTAATAAATGAAAATTAGATTTTACTGTTCGTTGAAGGAGATTCCAAATGGCTGTGGCCAGCAAACGTAAA
Organism: Desulfuromonadales bacterium; assembly: GCA_030591795.1. The sequence continues at coordinate 1,882 of JAUVAJ010000252.1, forward strand.
TTGATGCACAAGTTCCTGTTCTCCATTCTATCCGTGATAATTCTCGGTATGGGTGTTCTGACTTTCTTTTCTTACTCAATGGCTAAAAATGCATTGATGGAAACCATGGAGAGGGAAGTGGTTCAGATTGTCGAATCGACGGTCAATTCGATGTCATCATGGATAAATGATCGTCGTCTGGATGTGAGTAATTGGAGCAAACAGAAGACTTATAGGTCTGCAGTGCAGGACTCCTTCCTCGGTAAAGCTGCACGAAAAGGTGCAACGGAAGAAATGGTTCGGTTGAAGAAGGAATATGGCTACTATTCAGATATTCTTCTGTTGGACAAAAGTGGGAATGTGGTTGCCGGTTCCAATCTTGACTCGGTTGGTGTCGAGAACCTGGATGAGAAGGATTACTATAAACAAGCTATGTCGGGTACCCAGTACGTCTCTCCTGTTTTTGTAGATAGCACAACCGGTCGCCCGATTTTTGCCATCGCTGGGCCGATTGTTAATAATGAGATTGTTGAAGGTGTTTTGTGCGGGTTCATCGACATGACGAAGTTCAATAGCAATTTTGTTGGTAGCGTTAAGCTTGGCGAGTCAGGCTACTCCTTCATGTTTGACAAAGATGGAGTCGTCATTGCACACCCGGACCCGAAGCAGGTCCTTAAGACCAATATGGCGTCCCTCGATTTTGGCAGTCAAATGCTTGCAAAAAGAACCGGAAGCCACCTTTACAGCTATAAAGGCGTAGAAAAGTTTGCTTATCTGAAGCAGGCTGGAGACTTGGGCTGGACTGTGGCTGTCGGAATCGGAACCGACGAGCTCAATGCACCGGCGATCGAAATCAGAAATATCAATATTGTTCTGGCTCTTATCATCATGGCAATAGTTGCACTGGTGGTTTATGTTGTCGCGCGTAAAGTTGTGGTGCCGATAACGAACGCGGCCAAGTTGGCCGAGACGATCGGCCTTGGGGATCTTTCCGAACGGTTGGAAACAAATCTTAATGACGAGGTTGGGCAACTTTCCCAGGCGTTGAACGCAATGGCAGATGGTCTTGAGCAAAAAGCACAACTTGCTGGAGCAATTGCCGGTGGCGACCTGACGGTTGATGTGAAACTTGCCTCGGAAAAGGATCAGTTGGGTAAAGCGTTACAGGCAATGATTGAAGTGTTAAACAATGTTATTCAGCAGGTTGTGGTCGCTTCCGATAATGTTGCTTCAGGCAGCCAGGCTTTGGCTTCGGCTAGCCAGGAGATGTCTCAAGGCGCAACAGAGCAGTCGGCTTCGGCCGAAGAGGCATCAAGCTCGATCGAAGAGATGGCAGCTAATATTCGGCAGAACACAGACAATGCCCTGCAGACTGAAAAAATTGCTATTCAGGCATCAACTGATGCTGCACAGGGCGGGAGTGCTGTCGGCAATACAGTTGTTGCTATGAAGGAAATTGCCGAAAAAATTGTAATTGTAGAAGAAATCGCCCGGCAAACGAATCTCCTGGCTTTGAATGCAGCGATTGAGGCCGCCAGGGCTGGTGATCACGGTAAGGGGTTTGCTGTTGTTGCGGCAGAGGTTCGTAAGTTGGCGGAGCGTAGCCAGTTGGCTGCGGGTGAGATCAATGAACTGTCGGTTTCCAGTGTTGCGGTTGCAGAGTCTGCCGGAAAGATGCTTGATAACATAGTGCCGGGAATTCAGAAAACTTCTGATCTGGTGCAGGAGATTGCGGCGGCCAGTCGTGAACAGGATTCCGGCGCAGAACAGATCAACACGAGTATTCAGCAACTCGACCGGGTTATCCAGCAAAATGCTGCCGCTACAGAAGAAATGGCATCGACCGCTGAAGAACTGACCAGTCAAAGTGATCA
>JAUVAJ010000159.1 GCA_030591795.1 Desulfuromonadales bacterium
AGAAGTGTATGAAATTCGTAAAATAAATTGAGACTCCGGCCATATTCGGCTAGAATGTATCAATTGCTTTGTTATCAGGAGGTTCATGCTATGGGATTAAGTGATCGTAGAAAAGAACTGAAGCGGCGTCGTCAACGGCGAAATAAACGTTTGAAGGCTCGTCGTCAGGAAGAGATGGCAGCGCTCGGTAAAAGGGTGACAGTAAGTAAGCCGGCTTTAAAAGTAGAGAAAAAAGAAGAGACCGTTGTTAAGAAGTCGGTCGTTCGTAAAACGGCAGCCAAGAAAGAAGCGGCTCCAGCAGAAGAGAAGCCGAAGAAGGCAGCAGCAAAGAAAGCACCAGCTAAAAAAGCTGAGGCGACAGAAGCAAAGCCCAAAAAGGCTCCGGCCAAGAAGGCAGCGGCTAAGAAAGAGACGGCTGAAGAGAAACCGAAAAAAGCTCCGGCCAAGAAACCGGCAGCTAAGAAAGATGCGGCAGAAGCCAAGCCGAAGAAGGCTCCGGCCAAGAAACCGGCAGCTAAGAAAAAAGCAGAATAGTAGCGATATTTTTATAGTGAATATAAAACCGGCGACAGATCTAATTCTGTCGCCGGTTTTTGTTTGAATCTAATATAATAAACTGAGATCTCTCACTTCGTTCGAGATGACAAACTTTGATAGTTGCAGCTTTGTCATTTCGACCATCGGGAGAAATATTGGGTTAGAGTTAATGCAACTACATCATCAGCCGACCTTAACCGTTAGCTCCCCAACCTGATCAATCCTGGCCACCAACGTGTCGCCGCTGACAATCGGCCCGACCCCGGCCGGAGTGCCGGTGAGGATGATGTCCCCCTCTTCAAGCGTGAAGATTGCTGAGAACTCGGCAATGATCTGCGCGACATCGCGCATCATCATGCCGGTATTACCGTTCTGGCGGAGTTCTCCATTGACCGTGAGGGTCAGGGGGAGGTTGCTCGGATCGGGAATCAGATCGGCCGGAACAAAATCGGAGAGCGGGCAAGCGGTGTCGAATCCTTTGGCGATTTCCCACGGCAGGCCTTTCTCTTTTTGCTGGCTCTGGACATCACGCAGGGTCAGATCGATGGCGATGCCGTAGCCGGCAACATGGTCGAATACGTCCTCTTCTTTGATGTCCTTACCGGTTTTGCCGATCAGCACTGCCAATTCCACTTCGTGATGACAGTCGGTTGAATATTCGGGAATTATGATTGTGCCACCATCCGGCAGGATGCTGGTCGTCGGTTTGATGAAAATAACCGGTTTGTCCGGCAGTTCGTTGCCTAGCTCCTTGATGTGATCCGAGTAGTTGCGTCCGAGGCAGACGATTTTGCCCGGATGAATGGCGGTGCTGCGGCCGACCAGTTTAATTGAGTACATGGCATTTTTCCTTTTTCAGATGAGGTCAGCTGCCAACATAGATTATACGTCACCCTCGGTGCAAGGGGAGAATTGGCAGAAAGAACAGGTAGGGTTGCCGTTTATAGTGTTTCCATGCTTTACGTTGACATCCCGATCGCCAGCATTCCTGTGGTCAGGATATAGATGCCGAAACCGATCAGCAGGCCGCCGCTGATCAGGCGGATTGCAACGGGATGGCTGTTGACCATACGAATTTTCTGACGTACAGATTGTGATGCATAGCCTGCCAGCAGCATCGGGATCGCGAAACCAAGTGAGTAGAAGGCGAGCAAGGTCATCCCCGATGAAAGTTTACCCTCGCTGGCTACCAGAGCCAACACCCCTGACAGCATCGGTCCCACGCAGGGGATCCAGACCAGTCCGAGCGTTAAACCGAGGATCAGCCCGGACCATCGGCCTTTGCTTTGGGTCTGAATCCGGTTAAACACGGTCAGTTTTTTAAACACGTTGATGTCGAACAGCATCATCACGCCAAAGAGGATGACGAGGGTGCCGGCGACCTTTTCCAGGACAGGAATGATTCCGGCTACCGCCCCGCCAAAAATCGCGGTGACAGCGCCCATGAGTATGAAGCTGATACTCAATCCGGCGACGATCAGTAAAGGCCGGTACTTGTGGTCCTCTTCCGTGCCGGTGACGATGATCGGTACAACCGGCAGCACGCAGGGTGAGGCGATACTCGCAAAACCGGCGAATACAGCCATCATCAGAGACGTCATTGACAGATCAAGTGGCGTCATCAGGTCAACCGGCAGGCAGGGACTTGAGCAACTCGCGGATGTCGTCGGCTGTTTTAACGCCTGGAGTCAGTCGCTTGATCTCTTTGCCGGAGGCATCGGCGAGCAGGATGGTTGGTAATGCGCGGATTCCGTAGGCGTAAAAGGTGTTCAGGTCCTCGGGAACGGTAGTCTGAACATAATGTATACTGACCTTGTCTGCGAGCTCAGCAGACATCCCCCTGAGAATAGAGTCTTGCATACGGCAGGGTCCACCGTTGGGATCTATAAACAATACCAGAGAAGCACCTGTCGCTTGAGCCGTTGCAGAAGTCGACACGATTGCTGCTTGAGCCTTGGTTGACTGCGAGGATTTAGTCGTATTCTGGTCGTTTGAACAGCCGAATACCAGAAGGACGAGCATGACAAAAATAGTTCTTTTCAACATGTAACTCTCCTGTTTAGTTTAAGATGAATTTAATATTCTGAATATATAGTTTTTTGAAAGTCTGTCAAGTTGTTTCGCTCTGCAGTTGGTTGTAACGCAGCGCCTGGTTGACCTTCTGCTGCGGTGGTGGCATAGAAGTAGTTGTTATGATACTCTTTTGGTCATTTACTGCTATTTTATGAACGGACTCCGATGAAAACAATCGCTTCAGAACTGGCCTATTTTTTACGGGGCCGCGCCAAAAAGAACCTCAAGGTACTGTTTGCCTATTGTGCTTTTCTGGTCATATTGATCCTGGTTTATGCAGTTGTGTTCCGGGTTTTAATGTGGAATCTGGAAGGGCGGGAATTCTCTTTTATCGCCGGGGTCTACTGGGCGATCACCGTCATGACCACCCTCGGGTTCGGTGATATTACCTTCCATACTGATATGGGCTATGTTTTTGCCACGGTGGTCACCCTGTCCGGGGTTATATTTTTGTTGATTATTCTTCCCTTCGGGCTGATCAGCCTGTTTCTGGCGCCATGGATCGAGGATCGACTGCGTCACCAGCCAACATACGAACTCCCTGAAGAGACCGCCGATCATGTTGTAATCTATGGCATAGACGCCATTACCCGTGCATTTATCCATAAATTGAAGGCCCGGGGTATCCCGTTTGTTGTTGTGACGTCAGACCATGATAAAGCTTTAAAACTTGAAGAAGACGAGGGTTTGCAAGTTGTCGTCGGGTCACCTACAGACATCAAAGTGGTTATCGCAGTTCGGGCGGCTTCGGCCCGCTATATTGTCGCCAATCTGAGCGACCCGGAGAATGTTAATATCTGCCTGACGGTGCGCAGTCATTGCGAGACTCCAATTGCCACCTTGCTCGATGATTCGGAACATGCTGAATTGTTGCATCTTGCCGGAGCCAACCAGGTCATCCCGCTGCACAAGCTTCTCGGCCGCTATCTGGCGGTCAGGTCTACTACCTGTGGTGCCAGGGCTCACATTCTGGATTCCTTCGGCGATCTCAAGATCGCCGAGACCCCGGTACATGGCACCCCCTTCGCCGGACAAACACTGCAGGATGCCGGTATCCGTCAGCAGACAGGTCTGGCGGTGATTGGCATCTGGGAGCGTGGCGTGTTTACGAGTCCCACGAATACAACAGTGCTTGCCGGTGATGCCGTGATGGTTCTTGCCGGAACGCTTGAGCAGTTGAAGACTCTGGAGCGTCTGGCCGGGGAACATAAAGAGGAAGATCTGGTGTTTATTATGGGACACGGCCGGATCGGTTGCGCTGCAGCCCGTTTTCTGGAGCACAAACCGGTGCCATTTATCCTGGTCGACCGGGAGGAAAATTTTTCATGTACCGAACATGTCCCGATTTACGGTGATGCCACGATTAAAAATACTCTTATGAGTGCTGGTATTGACCAGGCCAAGGGCGTGATTGTCACAACCAACAGCGATAATACCAACGTGTTCCTGACGTTGGCCAGTCGGCACATGCAGCCGCACATCCGGATTGTCGCCCGGGCCAATTCCGAGGAAAATGTCGATCAACTTTATGCTGCCGGCGCCGATTTTGTTGTTTCCAACGCCTCTGTTGGGGCCGGTATCTTGCTCAATGTTCTGGAGTCGAAAGCGAGTGCTTTCCTGACTGAGGGAATAAATGTCTTTCGCCGTTCTTTACCGGAGACGCTTGCCGGGCAGACAATAGCCGACGCACACATTCGATTTAAGACCGGGTGCTCAATTGTTGCAATAGCTCAGTCCGATGAAGGCGAGACCATGGTCTCGCCACCACCGGAGACCATACTTGAAGCCGGGCAAAATCTTATCCTGATCGGCACCCCCGAGCAGGAGGAAGGGTTCGATGCCCTTTTCGCCAAGGAATAATCTGCTTCAGTTATGCTAACCAGCTCCCCCTTAGAATAACCAAACGAAAGATATATTGAATGTTCCTGCCCATTGGTGACAGTCCTAACCCGCCCGGTACTCCATGGTTGACCTACACGTTGATCGGTTTGAACGTGGTGGTGTTTTTCTTTTTGTCGGTACCGTTGTTATCACAGGCTCCCAACCTTAACGATCCACTATTGTATGAATTTTTGCAGGGGATCGGTCTCAATGGAGCGATTCCGGAAGCGATGATCCTGCAGAATTTTACTGAATATGACCTGTTTGTTTACCGTTATGGCTATCGACCGGCTGAGCCGGGGTTGTTGAATCTGTTCAGCTCCATGTTTCTGCATGTCAACCTGATGCACCTGTTTGGCAATATGTTGTTCTTGTGGATTTACGGTGATAATGTCGAATACCGTCTTGGCCGTGTCGGCTATCTTGCCGCCTACCTGCTGACCGGGATCGCCTCAATCCTGTTTTTCTCGATGTTTGTGCCTGACTCCAATGTGCCGATGATCGGTGCTTCCGGGGCAATTTCCGGTGTACTCGGTTTCTATTTCATCTGGTTCAAGCGAAATCAGGTGAAGGTGTTTGTTTTTCTGTTCCCGATTATCATGAACGTGATCATGATGCCTGCCCGACTGGTACT
>JAUVAJ010000005.1 GCA_030591795.1 Desulfuromonadales bacterium
ACGACAATAAGATTGGGGCTGTTTTGCATCATCAGGTTACTGTAGGTGGTTTGTGCCAGAATGGCAACGCCGGATCAACCAAAGCGGATCAGGAAGACCCCGGCCAGGATCAGACTGCTGGCCATAAACCGGATCCGTCCACAGGTTTCACCGAGGAACAACACCCCCAGGGCGACGGCGATCAGCAGACTCGCCTGACGGACCGGCACGGCATAACTGACCGGCGACATTTCCAGACCGTAGCGAAACGCTACAAACGAGCCGAGCATCACCGGACCGACCAGCAGAATCAGCCGTCGACTTTGTCGCCATTCCGCCATAATCCGGCCCCGGCAAGACGGTCGGGCCAGGTTGATCGACATCAGCAGAAACATCACCATCACCAGCAGATGCGTAAAATAGAGCGGCGGGTAGATCGTTACCCCCTGTTTGTCGAGTATCGAGCCGATTGAATAGATGAAACCGGCCATCAGCGCCGCCCGTACCGATGGATTACCGAGGTTACGCAGCGGTCGGGTCAACTCGCTCAGACTCCAGTGTTGCATCTGAATACTGTAGGTTCCGAACAATACCAGCAGAATCCCGGCGCCACCAAGCAGACTCAGCCGCTCATCAAACAACAACATCCCCCAGATCGGCACATAGAGCATCGAGGTCTGGGAGAGGGGGTAGGCGAGCGACAGGTCACCGGTTTGATATGCCCGGCCGTTGAAAAGATGATACAATACGAAACATATAGCACCACCGAGAACCAGCAACAGCACCGCCGGTGGCGGCACCGGCCACGGCTCCGGACGTGTCCAGATAACGATGTTGAGCAGACTGCCGGAAGCGACGAACATCCACCAGATAAATACGGTCTTGTCGCGACTCCGCTTGACCAGCAGATTCCAGAGGGCGTGCATCAGAGCCGAAAACAGGATTAAGGTAAAAGCTTCAGCAGACATGAGCGGTATTCTAGCCGAAGTCGTAAATGTTAGCGATAATAAAATTACGCATTATTTATAAGTTTCAGTAAAACAGGAGAGAGCCTTATGACCACACGTACTGAACACGACTCCATGGGCGAAATGCAGGTTCCAACCGACGCCCTATATGGCGCTCAGACTGCCCGGGCACTCGATAATTTCCCGATCAGCGGCATCCGCTTTCCCCGGCCGTTTCTGCGCGCACTAGGCCTGATTAAAGAGCACGCCGCCCGGGTTAACCACGAACTCGGACTACTCGACGACCAACTCTCCATGGCGATCATGGATGCGGCTGGTGAACTGATCGAAGGGCGGCTCGATGAGCATTTCCCCCTCGACATCTTCCAGACCGGTTCCGGAACCAGCACCAACATGAACGCCAACGAAGTTATCGCCCATCGGGCCATGCAGCTGCTACAGGACAAAACCGACGGACCGGCGATCCATCCGAACGACCATGTCAATCTCGGTCAATCGAGCAACGATGTCATTCCGACGGCCATGCACCTGGCCGCCGCCGAACAAATCGCGCAGCGTTTGCTGCCGGCGTTGCAGTCGCTGCAGCAGACCCTGGAAGGTAAAGCTGCTGCTTTTGACGATATTATTAAAATTGGCCGCACCCATCTGCAGGACGCCACCCCGGTTCGCCTCGGTCAGGTATTCGGAGGCTACGCCCGGCAGGTTGAACTGGTGCGCGGGGAAGTGGCACGGGGGCTGGCCGGTCTGTGTGAACTGCCGCTTGGCGGCACCGCTGTCGGCACCGGCATCAACACTCACCCGCAGTTTGCCGGCCAGGTAATCGCCGGGATCGCCAGCGTGACCGGATTGCCGCTACAGGAAGCGACTAACCATTTTGCCGCCCAGGGCGGTAAGGAACAAGTGGTCGCCGCCAGTGCCGGACTGAAAACCGTCGCTGTCGCCCTGTTCAAGATCGCCAACGATATCCGTCATCTGGCCAGCGGCCCGCGCTGCGGCCTCGGTGAGCTGATCCTGCCGGCGGTTCAGCCCGGCAGCTCGATTATGCCGGGCAAGGTCAACCCGGTGATGGCTGAAGCGCTGCTCCAGGCCTGTGCCCAGACCATCGGCAACGACGCCGCCATCACCCTCGGCGGTCTGTCCGGTAATTTCGAGCTCAACGTCATGATGCCGCTGCTGGCGCATAACCTGCTGCAATCGGTCGATCTGCTGACCAACAGTGTCACGCAGTTTGACCGACACTGCCTGCAGGGGCTGGAAGCGAACCGGGAGCGCTGCGAGGAGTTGGTCGAACAGTCTCTGGCAATGTGCACCATCCTCGCCCCGGTACTCGGTTATGACCAGGCGGCGACGCTGGCCAAACAGGCGGCGGAATCGGGTCAGACCATTCGCGAGGTTGTCCGAGAATCGGGACTGCTGCCGGACGCCGAAATCGACCGGTTGCTGCAGCCAAGACCGATGACTGAATCGGGATTGGAGCAAGGCAAATAAACACCATGCGAGTTGGTTGTTGCTAGGTATGATTTGAACAGGAAACAGACAATCGCATGAACGTCACCATTGTCCTGGATAAGTATGAAACTTTTGATGCTCTACACTGACCGCTTTGCTTACAATCCAGCCGTTAAAATCCTGGATGATCAACCTAACTGCACCGATCCGGCTGAAATCACCGAGACACTTGTCGGTTTGATCCACGCCGAAGCAATCGACGAAGAGGATCCGGCCAAGGTTGAAAAGAAACTGATTAAAAACCTGAAGTGGGGGGCGCGAAAGAACGCGACGCAGCGGATTGTGTTACACACTTTCTCGCACTTGGCTGAAACCAAAGCTTCGGCCGACTTTACCAAGCAGCTGCTTGACCGTGCTGCTGAACGGTTACAAAGCGCAGGGTACGAAATCTGGCAGACTCCGTTCGGTTATTTTCTTGATCTTGACCTGCAGGCCCCCGGCCGCTCAACTGCCCGTATTTTCACGTCAATCTGACGCTTAGAGGCTGTCCCGACCATTGGTTAATGCTGCAAGTTTCGTTGTTTGCTGTTGCTTTGAGTATTTAAGATGTGCGCAAAGGGGCGTGATTTAACCCTGCAGACTGCTGACCAGCCCATCCCCCAACACCTGCCGCTGCCAACCCTTCATGGTCTCAATCTTCTCCAGATCATCAACCGTAGCCGGATTCAGCCGTGCGACTATCTCGAGCATGGCATTATTGATCAACACACCGGGGTCGAGTTGCAGCTCGGTCGCTTTGTCAGTCCGCCACTGCTTGAGTTTTTTCAGACGCTTCTCGGCTTCAGGATCTTTGTCACGCCGGGGTTGGCGGGGAAAGACCGGTAGCTGCTCGTCCGGTACCGCCCGGCCACGATCCAGCGCTTGCAACAAACTATTTCCGTGACGTTCGACCTGACGCGGAAACAGCCCCTCAATCCCGGTCATCGCTTGCACGGATTTTGGCCCGTTCTTGGCCAACTCAAGTAATGGCTTGTTACCCATCACTTTGAACAATGGACAGTTGCGTCGCTGTGCTTCTGTATCACGCCACTCCAACAGCGCTTCGAGCAGCGCCAGCTGGCGGCGATCGAGAGTACCTGCCCCTTTAAAACGGATAAACTTTGGGCCACCATTTTCGGCGAATCCGACCCGCTCCAACAAGGAACACTCCTCAGCGACCCAGTCGTAGCGACCGAGTTCATGCAGTTTCTTCTCAAGCAGTTCGGCCAACCCGTGCAGATGCCGGGTATCCTCGGCGGCGTAGTGGGCCATTTCCGGCGGCAGCGGTCGCAACGACCAGTCGGCTTTCTGGTACTTCTTGTCGAGGCTGACACTAAAATATTTACCGAGAAGATCAGCCAGGCCGATCTTCTCTTCGCCGCAGAACTGGGCACTGATCATCGTATCGAACAGCCCGTTAACTACAAAACCAAAATCCCGCCGCAGGCAGCGCAGATCAAAATCGCCGGCATGGAAGATCTTGCGAATGCCGGAATCGGCCAGGATCGGGCCGAGAGGCGTCAGGTCGGCTTCCAGCGGATCGACCAGTACAGTTCTTTTCGATCCGGTGAACTGCAGCAGACAGACCTTCTCTTTATAGTTATGCAAGGCATCAGCTTCCAGATCTACGCCGATCACACTGTCGGTCGCCAGTTCAGCAGCCAGTGTCACAATCTCATGGTTTTTGGTCAGAATTTCAATATCGGACATTGCTTGTTGTCTTTTCTCGCGGCCACGGCCAACGGTTTTTATTAATTTGTGTGAAAAATTGGACGTCAGATCAACCGAGCGCTTGCAGCGCTTCCAGGCATGCCTCCATCTCGCTACGTTCGCCAATAGATATCCGCAGGCCGTGGGCCAGTAGACCTTCACCGAAATAGCGCACCAGGATCCTGCGTGCAAACAGTCCGGCATAGACCCGCTGACCGTCGCGGTCGGGCGGAATAACAAAGATAAAGTTCCCCTGTGAGGGGAGAACCGTATAGCCCAGATCCTGCAGGGCAGTGCGGAACCATTCACGGGTGGTGCAAATCTGCGTCACACAGTTTTGCAGATACGCCTGGTCCTGCAGGGCAGCGGTCGCTGCGACCTGAGCCAGACGATCGAGGTTGTAATGGTCGCGAATTTTATCAAGCGCCGCTATCACTTCCGGCGGTCCGAGAGCCAGGCCGATACGCATACCGGCCAGCGAGTAGCTCTTCGACAGGGTCCTGGTAATTACAATGTTGTCGTGTCTCTCCAGCAGACCTAATGCGTTTTCCGTAGCAAAATCTGCATACGCCTCATCGACCACCAGAATACCGTCGCAACGGTTGGCCAACTCGGCAATATAGTCATTGCTGAAGTTGATGCCGAGCGGTGAGTTCGGCGAGGTCAGAAAAAAGATTTTACCGGTGAACCGCTCTGGAAAATTGCTGATCTGCCATACTTCATCCAGATCAAAAGTAGTTACCCTGGTATCCTGAATCGCTGCCAGCGTTGCGTAATAGGAGTAAGACGGCTGCACCATGCCGATCTCTTCACCGGCGTCGGTAAATGCACGAATCAGGTTATTGAGGATCTCATCGGAGCCGTTGGCCATTATGACTTGAGCCGGGTCAACCCCGTACAGTTCCGCGGCAGCATTGCGTCCGGCGCTACTCGGTGGATCCGGATATTTACTTAAGGACCTGCCATCACCCAGTTCAGCACGAATCGCCGCGACAACCTTTGGCGAAGCCGGAAACGGATTCTCATTGGTATTCAGCTTGATCCACTGTTCGCTGTCCGGCGGCTGAAAGCCGGGCACATAACCGGCCATGGCCGAGATGTTTTTTCGAATCGGAAGCATGCCTCCTCCAGTCGGTTGCTGTCAGTATTGTTCAAGAATCGAATAGGTCGTGGTCCGCCGCGCCGGGATAAATCCGGCGTCACGCACCAGCTCTATTATCTGCTCCTGGCTGAGTCGAAAATCGATGCCGGCCGCCGCGACAACATTCTCTTCCAGCATCGTGCCGCCGAGATCATTTGCGCCAAAAAACAGCGCGACCTGTGCCATCTTATCACCCTGGGTTACCCAGCTGGCCTGGATATTGTCGATATTATCGAGAATAATGCGCGACAACGCCAGAACTTTCAAATACTCAACACCTGAAGCGGTTTCACCACCTAGCTCAGTATTGGCTGGCTGAAAGGTCCAGGGGATGAAGGCGGTGAAGCCCCCGGTTCGCGCTTGAATTTCACGAATCCTGAATAGATGCTCAACAATATCTTCCGGCCGCTCTGTCGCCCCGAACATCATGGTAGCGGTGGTCGGCATCTGCAAACGCTGCGCCTCTTCCATCACAGCGGCCCAGTCGCGCCAGCCTATCTTGTTCGGTGAGATTTTCTGGCGAATTTCGTCAACCAGAATCTCGGCGCCGCCACCGGGAACCGAAGCCAGCCCCGCGGTCTTCAGCCGGGCCAGACAGTCCGGCATGGTAAGTCCGGACAGTTTCGCCGTATGGATAATTTCGGCCGGTGACAACGAATGAATCTGCACCTGCGGAAAACGTCGGCGAATTTGCTGGAACAGTTCTTCGAACCACTCAATCTTCAGCTCCGGGTGTAAACCACCCTGCATTAACAATTGCGTACCGCCGCAATCAACCAACTCCTGAATCTTGGCGAATATTGTATCGTAAGCCAGTAGATAGGCATCATCGGCTTCGGCGGTGCGATAAAACGCGCAGAACCGACACTGTGATTGGCAGATATTAGTGTAGTTGACATTCCGGTCAACGACAAAGGTTATACGATTCTCCGGGTGGCGCATCTGGCGTATTTTATCTGCCAATTTGCCAACTTGCAGCAGGTCCGCTGTCGTCAGCAGGTGTAACGCCTCTTCAGTCGTCAATAACGACCCTTTTTCAACATTTTTGGCAATCCGCGACAGCATGGTCAGTAACTCCGCAGCTCTTCATAGAGGGTATTACGCTCAACCGGCGTACGCCCGGCCTTACGAATCATCCCGGTCAACTGATCGAGAGAGAGCGCTTGCGGTGACTCGGCGCCGGCATCGTGACCAATCTGTTCTTCAATCACCGTCCCGTCAATATCGTTGACGCCAAACGCCAGGGAAACCTGCGCAATCTTCAGCCCGAGCATTACCCAATAAGCCTTGATATGTTGAAAATTATCGAGGTAGATACGACTGATCGCCAGAGTCTTCAGGGCGTCGACTCCCGACACACCTTTAGCACCGGGCACGCGGGTGTTGTCCGGTTGAAACGCGAGCGGGATAAACGCCTGAAAGCCGCCGGTCTTATCCTGCAGCTCGCGCAAACGCGACAGGTGATCAACCCGCTCCGCCATAGATTCGAGATGGCCAAACAACATCGTCGCATTACTCTTCAGCCCGGCATCATGTACTCGCTCGATAATTTCAAGCCAGCGCTCACCGCTGATCTTTTCCGGACAGATTTTATCCCGGACCTTTTTGGCAAAGATTTCAGCGCCGCCGCCCGGCATTGAATCGAGTCCGGCCGAACGCAATTCATACAGCACCTGATCTATGCTCTGCTGGCTCAAACCGGCAAAATAATCTATTTCAACCGCAGTAAACGCCTTGATGTGCAATTTCGGGTTGTCGGCCTTGATGCAGGCGAGCATTTCCAGATAAAAATCGAAGGGCAGGTCAGGATGCAGGCCACCGACCATATGAATTTCGGTCGCCCCACTCTGTGCTGCTTCATTTGCCCGCTGCAGAATCTCATTCAGAGCCAGGGCATAGGCACCTTGCTCATCAGCGGTCTTACTGAAGGCGCAAAAGGTGCAACGATTCACACAAATATTGGTGTAATTGATATGCCGGTTGACATTAAACAGCACCCGGTCACCGTTTTTCGCCCGATTGGCCAGCGCCGCCAATTCACCAATGGCGAGCAGGTCGTTGCTGGCGAACAGTTCCCCTGCTTCAGCATCGCTGATCCGCTGCTGCTGTTCAATCTTTTCAGCTAGTCGTGTAAACAAGGTCATGAAACATCATCCTGTTTATCAGTGCCCCAGCGCTTAAACAGCCGGTGCGGCAGATTCAGGCTATCGAGAATTTTACCAGCGAGAAAGTCATCGAGATCGTCAAGGCTTTCCGGTTGCTGATAATAAGCCGGCATCGCTGGCAATATTTGCGCACCGGCTCGTGACAGGCGCAGCAAGTTCTCGAGGTGGATCGTGCTGAACGGTGTCTCACGTGGCACCAGCACCAGCTGACGCCGCTCCTTTAACGCTACGTCAGCCACCCGCTCAAGCAGATTACTGCTCAAACCTGCAGCGATGCGACCGATAGTGCCCATGGAACAGGGAACAATAACCACCGCGTCTGGCGCTGATGAACCGCTGGCGACCGGCGCAAACAGATCGTCGTGTGCATAATAATCGAGGTTCGCCGACCCGAACTGTTGTTGCAGGTTGCGGGTCACGGTTGCAACGTCGCCGCACAAATCCAACCCGGTTTCGAACTGCAGTACCTTAGCCCCGGACGGACTGACCAGGAGAGTAACGCTTTGACCGGCGGCAAGCAGCGCAGTCAGGGTACGGAGACCGAAACGAGAGCCGGACGCTCCGGTAATCATAAGTACAATATGTTTAGCCTTCTCTATTCTGGATTCAGACATAAATAGCACCTCAGCCGATAACAGCATCGGCCAGTGTAAAGCCGAAGAGCAGCACGCTGATATAACCGTTCATATTAAAGAAGGCAGCATCGAGCCGACTCAGATCGTCCGGTTTGACCAACCGGTGTTCGTACACCAGCAGACCGGCAACCACGACAACTCCGGTCAGATAAATAACCCCGAGTCCCGGGAGCAGTAACAACAACAGCAGCAGCAGTATCATGGCAATATGAAACACTCGAACAATCTGTAACGAACGCTCCGCGCCGAAGTGGGCTGGAATTGAGTATAACCCTTTTACCTTGTCAAATTCCATATCCTGCAATGCATAAAAAATATCAAACCCGGCGACCCAGAACAGTACAGCAAAACCGACGACAATCGCCGGCCAGCCGATATCCCCGCGCAGGGCGATCCATGCGCCGACAGGTGCAGCAGCCAGACAGATACCAAGGACAAGGTGGGCCATGAAAGTAAACCGCTTGCAATAAGAATAGAGCACCAGAAACAGCAAAGCAATCGGAGACAACTGCAGGCAGAGCGGGTTGAGCATCCAGGCAGAAAACAATAGCAAGGCGACCGAAATCGTAACAAACAGCCACGCTTCAGCGTGGCTGATAATCCCGGCCGGAATATGCCGTGCAGCGGTACGCGGGTTTTCCGAGTCGATGCCGGCATCAATGATCCGGTTCAGACCCATGGCAAAACTTCTGGCGCCAACCATCGCCAGGCAGATCCAGACCACCTGCATCAGTGTCGGTGCTGTACCGCTGGTCAGACTGGCCAGGGTCGCGCCCATCAACGCAAACGGAAAAGCAAAAACCGTATGCGAAAATTTGATCATCTCCAGAAGTGCACGGATTTTTTCTACTACCTGCATATGACCTCTTAACTAGAAGCATTCATTGTGCGTGAGTGTACACCCACGGCAGCTTTGGTTCAACGTCTGACCGGCTGCCAGGTGCTGTTGTGCACATTTTATATTTGCATAAAAACAAAAAAGCCCCCCGGAACTTCGGGGGGCGTCAATGGTTATTATTGCGCTAAATCAGAATACGGCAGTTCTTGCCATTTCCATTACTGTCTCAGGCAAGAGTCCGAGGTAAAGCACTCCGACGATAGCAATGACGATTGAAAGCGTTGCACCGAGCGGCATCGATACCCAGGCAAAATCTTCTTGCGGGTCGCGAAAGTACATAGCTACCATGACTCGCAGATAGTAGTAGAGCGACACTGCCGAATTCAGAATCCCGAGGATGGCCAACCAGATGTAACCAGCTTCGATAGCCCCGGCAAAGATATAGAATTTAGCAGTGAAACCGGCGGTAGGCGGCAGGCCCATCAGTGAGAACAGGAACAGGGTCAGAGCCACGCCGAGGAATGGTCGCTTGAAGCCGAACCCGGCAAGACCTTCCAGGGTCAAATTGGTTTCGCCCTTTTTACCAGCCAGTACCAGTACGGCAAAGGCGCCAAGGTTCATGAAAGTGTATGCGAGCATGTAGTACAGAATAGCGGCAAAACCGATATAGTTGGCAGCCACCAGCCCGACCAGAGCATAGCCGGCGTGCGAAATCGATGAATAAGCCAGCATTCGTTTGATATCGGTTTGTGCGATCGCCAACAGGTTGCCGGCTGTCATAGTCAAAACTGCCAGAATCCAGAGCAGAGCTGTCCATTCGGTCTGCATTTCAGCAAAAGCGAGAATAAGAATACGCATGAAAGCGGCAATAGCGGCGGCTTTTGGACCGGCACTCATAAATGCAGTTATCGGCGTCGGTGCTCCTTGATAAACATCCGGAGTCCACATGTGGAACGGCACGACACCAATCTTGAACAGAAAGCCGGTGCTGAGTAGCAACATGCCGGCAATTGTCATCGGGTTGCCGAGCATCGATGGGTGGCCAGACAGGAATACGCCAATACTGGAGATATTGGTCGTACCGGTCACACCGTACAACAGGGCCATGCCATAGAGCAAAAATCCGGTCGAGAAAGCGCCAAGCAGGAAGTATTTAAGACCCGCCTCATTTGATCGCACATCATCGCGAAAGAAACCAGCCAGGACGTAAAGCGAAATCGACAACACCTCAAGTCCGAGGAAGATCGTCATCATGTCGGTGGCAGAGGCCATCCACATGGCGCCGGCTGTCGCGAACAGGATCAGCGCATAGTATTCGTTGACTGGATAACCCTCGCGCTTCAGGTAGTCATCCGACATCAGAATGGTCAGACCAGCCGCAATGATAAAAATCATATTGAAGAAAAGGGCAAAACCATCTTGAGCAACATGACCGGCAAAGCCGAATTGAACGCCGACGTCGGCAATCCCGTTCCAGGCCAGAATCGTTACCCATGCGGCACCAACCAAGCCGATAATGCCCATCCAGGCGATGTGTGTCGTCCGCCCAGGCTTCGAAAACACCCCGATCAGCAGAAGCGCCATGCCAAAGCCGACTAATACCAATGATGGTAGTATGGCGTGAAAATTTACAGTTTCTAAAGCGGCTTGCACCAGATTATCCATGAACATTTTCCTCCGGAAACAGTGTTGCTGCGTCTATTTCTTACTTGAATTCAATTTGCTTGGGTACTTCGTACTGCACCATCGCTACCTGCTGTTTGCTATCGATCTGAGCAATCAGACTCTCCAGCGCCGGGTTCATTTTATCGAAGAAGGTGTTCGGGTAGATACCGATCCAGAAGATGAACACCAGCAAAGGCAGCATCACAGCAATTTCACGCAGTGACAGGTCCTTCAATACAGCATTTTTTGGATTATCCAGCTTGCCAAACATCACCCGCTGGTACATCCAGAGCATGTAGACCGCCGCCAGAATAACACCGGTTGTTGCAAATACTGCATACCAGCGCAACTCACTCTCAAAAGCACCAACCAGAGCCATGAATTCACCAACGAAACCGTTGGTACCGGGCAAGCCGACAGAAGAAAAGGTGACAATCATAAAGATAGTGGCAAAAACTGGCATCTGTTTGGCCAGGCCACCGAACTCGGAAATTTCACGGGTGTGGCGCCGCTCGTAAAGGAAGCCGACGATAAGGAACAGTGCGCCGGTCGTAATACCGTGGTTAACCATCTGGATCATGCCACCGGCCATCCCCTGCAGATTCAGAGCGAAAACTCCGAGCATGACGAAACCAAGATGGGCTACCGATGAGTAAGCAACCAGTCTTTTCACATCAGTTTGTACCATGGCGACCAGCGAACCGTAAATGATACCGATTACGCAGAGGGTTGCCAGATACGGCAAGCAAGTATCAAGCGCCTGTGGAAAGAGCGGAATGGCAAAACGGACAAAACCGTAGGTGCCCATTTTCAGCAGTACAGCGGCCAAGATAACGGAGCCGGCCGTCGGAGCTTCAGTATGCGCATCCGGCAACCAAGTGTGCAATGGAAACATCGGTACTTTGATTGCAAAGCTGAAAGCAAACGCCAGGAACAACCAGAGCTGAACATCATCCGGTACATTCATCTGATAAAACTGGGCAATACTGAAGCCATTAGTGTTCAAACCGGCCTCAACTGCATAGTAGTAAACGAAGATTATGGCTACCAGCATCAGCAAAGAACCGACAGCGGTAAAAATGAAGAATTTAACCGCGGCATAGATCCGATTCTTGCCACCCCAGATACCGATCAGGAAGTACATCGGAATCAGCATCAACTCCCAGAATATATAGAACAGGAACAGATCGAGGGAAATAAACGCACCCAGCATGCCGGTTTCGAGCAAGAGTAACAGGGCCATGAAGCCTTTAACGTTCTTGTCCACCGCCTGCCAGGTTGACAGCACCGCAATCGGCATGATGAAGGTGGTCAACATCACCAACCAGAGGCTGATCCCGTCAATACCCACATTATAGTTCATCTGGAAAAAATCACCGACACTGATCCAGCTAACAAACTCGGTGTAGTGCATACCACCGCTGGTAGCAAAGACGTCATCTAACGCCAGCGGCATGCTGAGGGCAAAAGTCAACAGAGTGACGATCAGCGTAAAGCTTTTCAACAGCGGCTCATTATCCCTGGGGATAAGCAACAGCATTGCCATGCCGAGCAGCGGCAGAAAGGTGATGATACTGAGAAGGTGTTCGCTCATTGCAAAACGCTCCTTAAATAACGCTCAAAAAAAACAATAGATGCTTTTAGCCAAAAATATAGAACCCGACAATCATAACAACACCGATTACCATCCCCATGGCGTAGTTCTGAGTCAACCCGGTCTGAGTGTAACGCAGACCGGTCGATACCAGCGTAGTAACGCGGCCGATACCGTTCACGACACCGTCAACAATTCTGACATCGATCCCTTTCCAGAGAAACACGCCAGCTTGCTTGGTCGGGTTGACAAACAGGACGTCATACAGCTCGTCGATGTACCACTTGTTATAAACCAGATCATGCAGTTTCGGAAATTTCGCCGTAAATTTGCCCGGCAGTTCCGGTTGCTTGATATAGAACCAGATAGCAGCAGCGATGCCAGCGAATCCGATGAGTACCGAACCACCCATCAGACCAAACTCCCAACCGAGGGAATGTGCCATCGCCTCTTTAACGGCGATATGATAGGTCTCCTGAGCCGGACCAAAGACCGGATCAAGGAAACCCTCGATATAATTCGGAATATGCCCGAGGATGTTGCCAAGAACATGCGGAACACCGACATAACCGCCGACAACAGCGAGACCGGCAAGAATAACCAGCGGCAGTGTAATAACCCACGGCGACTCAGGAATGTGGTCTTTGGCGCGAGCATCAGTTCTTTGCTCGCCCCAGAAGGTCATCGATACCAATCGGAACATGTAGAATGCTGTCATACCCGCAGCAACAGCACCTGCGGCCCAAAGCCAGAGAGAACCACGGGTTGAACTGGCAGCCCACCAGAGAATCTCGTCTTTCGAGAAGAAAGCAGAGAACAGCGGTACACCGGCGATTGCGATGGTTGAGAGCAGGAATGTCCAGTAAGTTATCGGCATTTTCTTGCTCAGACCACCCATGTTGCGCATATCCTGAGGATCATCATTCAAGTGTGCATGGTGATAAGCGTGATGCATACCGTGGATAACCGAACCGGAGCCGAGAAACAGACAGGCCTTGAAGAACGCGTGGGTCATCAGGTGGAAGATACCACCGGTGAACGCGCCAACACCCATGGCCAGGAACATATAACCGAGCTGTGACACGGTCGAGTAAGCCAGAACCCGTTTGATATCATTCTGGGCAAAACCGATGGTAGCAGCGAAAACCGCCGTGGTAGCACCGATAATAGCAATTACCATCATCGTGGTCGGGGCCATGGCGAACAGACCGCTCATCCGGCCGATCATGTAGACACCGGCGGTGACCATGGTCGCGGCATGGATCAGGGCGGAGACCGGAGTCGGGCCTTCCATGGCATCCGGCAACCAGGTATATAGAGGAATCTGCGCCGATTTACCGGTTGCGCCGAGGAAAAACAGTAGAGTTATCGCGGTAACCAAAATACTGCCGGTACCGAGCAGATGTGCATTATTACCAATTTCAACAAAATTGATTGTCCAGACACCATGCCCACTGCCGAGGGCCCAGAACAGGGTCAACAGACCAAGCAGGAAACCAAAGTCACCAATCCGGTTGACTACGAATGCCTTCTTGGCAGCATCGCTGGCACTCTTCTTTTCAAAGTAATAGCCGATCAGGAGATAAGAGCAGAGGCCAACGCCTTCCCAGCCGACAAACATGACCAAGGCATTACCACCGAGAACCAGCATCAGCATGGCGAAGCAAAACAAGTTCAGATAACTGAAGAAACGGTAGTAACTCTCTTCACCGTGCATGTAGCCGATCGAGTACAGGTGAATCAGGGTACCGACACCGGTAACAACCAGGATCATCAGGGCCGACAGCGGATCGTACAGGAATTCCCAGTTGATCTGCATCTTGCCAACTGACATCCAGGAAGCAACCACCTGCTCGTGAACTTTTACATCATCAGCAAGTAACTGAAAGAAATACTTCGCCGAGAGGAGAAAGGAGGCCAGCATAAAGCCGGTCGCAATACCGCCAATCGCCTTTTCGCTCTTGATAAACCGCTTGCCTAACAGACCATTAATGATACAGCCGATAAGCGGGAGTAACGGGATGAGCCAAAGTTTATCGTACATCTAACACTCTCCTAACCGGAATGAGCTTCTGCCACAAAGACAGAATTACCATTTCAGCAGATTAAAATCGTCAACTGCAATCGATTCGCGATTGCGGTAGAACGCAATCATCAAAGCCAGACCGACAGCCGCTTCTGCAGCAGCAACCGCCATTATAAAGAGAACAAACACCTGACCATCCATATTGCCAAGATGATTGGACAGAGCAATAAACGTCAGGTTGACAGCATTAAGCATCAGCTCAATGCACATGAAGATTACGATCGCGTTCTTCCGGGTCAGAACACCGAATGTTCCAATGGAGAAGATAATCGCGCTCAGAATCATGTATTGATGCACCGTTACCATTTGACCAGCCTCCTATTCCTGTACAGCCGCAGCGTTGCGCTTTGCCAGCACCACGGCACCAACTATGGCTACCAGGAGCAAAATGGACGCAATTTCAAACGGAAGCAGGAAATCAACAAACAGTGCTTTGCCAAGCAACTGTGTGTGCCCTACATCCATTACGGTTTGATTGGTGATGCCACCCGAAATATTGGATGGGTTGCTGTGAGTCAGCATGTAATAAACCTGAATAAAGACCAGTGAAGCCAAGGTGATGGCCCAGACAACACTATGACTCGTCTTCTGGATCAGAACCGTTTTCAGATTCAACAGCATGATTACAAAAATAATCAGCATCAGAATGGCACCGGCGTAGACCATTATCTGCACAGCAGCCATGAACGGTGCATGCAGCATAACGTAGAAGTTGGCCAGGCAGACAAAAGTCATCATCAACGCCACTGCGTTATTGATCGGACTCTTGCAGCTAACTACCAGAACTGCCGAGACAACCGCTACCACGGCGAGTATGACAAAATAAATTTGTTCCATCGATTCCGCGCTCCTGTTTCGAATTATCGGATAAGTCTTTGTTTTTCGAACGTGAAGTCTTCGCGCTTGTAGTTCGCCAGCTCGTAGTCGCCGGTCATCTCAATCGCTTCAACCGGGCAAGCTTCGACACAATAGCCGCAGAAAATGCAGCGCAGAAGATCAATTGTGTAGACTTCCGGGTACTTCTCACCCTTCTCATTCTCAGCCGATTCTACAGTAATACATTTGGCCGGGCAGACGGTCGGGCACAGATAACAAGCTACACATTTCTCACGGTCATGAGCCGGGACCAGACGATGCAAGCCACGGTATCGCTCCGAGGTCGGCAACCGGTGCCCTTTTCTCGGATACTGCACCGTTGTCGAGTTGCCGGGCAACATGTGCTTAAAGGTGATACTCAGACCTTGTATAAACTCTTTAATCATGGATAAACCCTCTTATCTTCGTCAATCGTTTACTGGAACAGAACCACAACCCAGCCGGTCAACATAACGTTTGCCAGGGCGAGTGGAAGGAAAATCTTCCAGCCCATAAACATCAACTGATCATAGCGAACACGGGGCCATGTAGCACGAATCCAGATGAAGAAGAACATAAAGCCGAAAATTTTGGCCAGCAGATTCACAGGACCGGCAAACGGCCCGTGCCATCCTCCTAGGAAGAGGGTCACGGCAATTGCCGAAATCACAACCATATTGGCGTACTCAGCCATGAAGAACATGGCGTATTTCATCGAAGAATATTCAGTACAGAAACCGGAGACCAGCTCAGTCTCGGCTTCAGGCAGATCAAACGGTGTCCGGTTAATTTCGGCCATACCGCAAATGACAAACAACACAAAAGCTACCGGCTGGGAGAAAACATACCAGTTCGGGACCCACTCCGGCAGGAAACCGAGGAAACCGACGACCTGACCCAACGGCAACATCTGCGCACTGACAATTTCACGCAGACTTAACGACTCGGCCAGCATAAG
>JAUVAJ010000014.1 GCA_030591795.1 Desulfuromonadales bacterium
CCGCGTTAGCCCAGCGCGACCGGACGTTTCTCTTGCAGCACGTTACCCCCCTGTTTAAAGAACTCCTGAAAGAGCAACATATCACCCACTTTTACTTCCACGCTCCGGACGGAACAAATCTGTTGCGCGTGCACAAACCGGATCGCCATGGCGACCTGATAGATCGTGTCACGATGCATCTGGCGCAACGAAATAACAATATTTCCGACGGCATCGAATTAGGTCCTCTAGGCACCTTCACCCTCCGGGTGGTAATGCCGGTTCATAACCAGAACCGACTGGTCGGCTATCTCGAGCTAGGCGAAGATATTGATCCGATCCTCGACCATCTGGCGACTGAATCAGATGCCAACATGGCCATACTGATTCAAAAGCAATTCCTCAATCGAGAGGCATGGGTTGAAGGCCAGAGCATGCTTGGCGAGTCTGCAGCATGGGATCTACTGCCTGACCATGTAGTTGGCGGGCTTACCAACCAGAAGCTTGTGGAGTTTCTGCCACAACTTGCCACACCGAAAGCACTCAGCAGCTCCGAGACGGTCGAGGTGTTGCTCCATAACAAAATTCATCGCGGTCGGTTCCTCAACATGATGGATACCGCTGGCCGAACCGTCGGTTCGCTCCTGGTGTTACAAAACGTCGATGACATCCTGAAGAATCATCAAACATCCATCTGGTTAATAACTATTTTTTGTTTCATGTTGGCCATCGCCCTGTTTCTGATAGCTGCTATTCTCCTTGGCCGGGCAGATCAGAACCTGAAAATGATCAGCGATAAACTGACTGAAGAAATGTCTGCACCGGAGGACCCGCCACCCGCGCTGTAAAATTGGATATCCTTTAAACAAGAAACACTTGCCCTCACCCACAACATCGGCTATCCTGCGCTGAGAATAATCACTAAATGTTGTGTAGAATGCCTTTTCGGGGGATTATGTCGCCGCAAACTGAAACAGCCCTGATTAATGCCTGCCATACCCTGTTTGGCAAAGACCTGTTTATCTCAAAAGACTTTCTCTGGTATCTACAACCGGCCGGGCTGAAGGCCGCCTATCGACAAAAAGCTAAAGAAGCACATCCGGACCGATTCAATGACCTTGCCCCGCTAGACCAACAGCAAAAAACCGCGTTCTTCCAGGAAGTAAATCAGGCCTACGATCTGCTTCGCTCTTTTTTCAGTGAACGGGAAGAGGCCTCCAAAAGACCGAAGCCCAAGCCGGCTGCACGTAAATCCAGAGCAAAAACAGCTGCTAATTCCGTAGCAAAGCATAACGCCTTTCGTCGTGTGCCAGAGCGCACCCTTGAGTTTGGCCAGTACCTTTATAATCGCGGGTTGATAACCTATATACAATTGATTGAAGCGTTGGTCTGGCAACGGAAACAGCGCCCATCCATCGGTCAATTGGCGGTTAATTTCGGTTGGTTGAAATCGGATGACACAGACCGTGTCACCCGGACTCGCGGAACTACCTACAATCGCTTTGGTGAAAGAGCGATTAAGCTTGGCCTGCTCTCATCGGGCCAAGTACAGGTGCTCCTCAAACACCAGAGAAACCTGCATCAAAAGCTCGGAGAATATTTTATCGAGCACAAGATACTGGCAAAAGGTGAAGTTGAGCATCTGGCACAAAAACTTGCAGAGCACAATCAACGCGTCTTTCTGCGTGGCTCTGCGCCCGACAGACGCCAGGCGCCATAAAAAATATCGCTAGGAGGCAAGCTTCCTAGCGATTCTCTGCACTTGTCACAACAAACTCCCCATTGCGAACCTCCGTCAGATAGAGAGGTCTACGGACATCACCAAACTGATCCAGCCGAAATGTCGACTGGAGGGCATCAAACTCACCTAATTGAAGCAGTTGCTGTTTCAGCGCACTTCCAGATCGGGCACCTAGTTTTAATCCGGCTAAGATCAGGCTTGTTGCATCATATGCATGAATAGAAGGAAACGTTGGCGGGCGGCCAAAGCGCTGTTCAAACACTTCAGCAAATCTTAGATAATGCGGCCTTTGTGACTGCTCGTTGAAGGTATGAAACAGGGTGACCCCTTCGACCGCCCGACCGCCGTGAGCCAGTAGATCCCGTGTGAATGACCATTCACTGACAAAAAGCGGCAGGCCCGGCTTCTCCTTGGCTACCTGCTGAGCAATCATGGCGGCATCAATCGCGCTGCTTAGAATCAGTACGCCATCCGGATTAGTTTGTAGAGCGTTTTTTGTAAGACTGAGAAACCCACGGTTCTCGCCTGAAACAAAGCCGGCACTATTGACAACCTCGCCCCCGAGCTGCTCAAATTTCTCTATAAAACAGGTCTGCCAAGATTCAGTAAAAGCCTTATTGCTCTGTTCAACAATCACAACCATCCGCCGATGCTGTTTGCGATAAACATATTCGGCCAGCGCCCGCGCGGTGTCACGACACTGCGGATAGACCCGTAGAAAAAAATCGTCTTTCGCACTCAACTGGTTGGTCGAGACCGTCGGGCTGACCAGCAGCATTCCGGCTTCATCGGCAAGCGGAGCCATTACGATCGCCATGCTGCTGAGGACCGGACCGATCGAGACAAAAACCCCGCGGCTGGCCAAATCTTTTATCGCCAGCCGGGCCTGATCCGGATTGTTTGCAATATCCCGAACCAAAAGTTCGACCGGCTGTCCCAGAACACCGCCGCTACCGTTCACCTGTTCGATCGCCAGCAGAGATCCATCACGGGCGGCCACACCGATATCAGCAGTCCGTCCGGTCAAGCTGGCAATCATCCCGACCTGAATCGGTTCAGGTTGACGATCACAGGCCGTCAACAACATAGAGATTGAGACTAAAAATAAGAACCTCAGGCAAAAAGTACCATACCATTTCGCCCCACCAATTCCAGTCATAACAGCCTCACCTTTATACAGCGTTCATCATTCTTTTTTCCCGCTACCGGATCTATTTGCCTTACGCAGTGATATTGGCAACCTGCGGGCAGAGTCTAGAACAAACGTCCGCAGTTCTTTGCGAGCGACACCATCCATCTCGGTGAATTCAATGCCGATTCCGACCGGCAGATCCGGCCGTAAACTTTTCTTTTTGGTATTCAACCAGGTTACCCTACCCTGACAGCGGGTCGGCTCAGCCGAGCCGGGCACGATGAGTTCCATATACAATTCCGTGCCGACCACCAGAGCATTATCTGTCGCAACATAGAGTCCACCGTTGCCGATATTGATGGCATAGTCATGCCATTCCAACCGTTCATTACGCCCGTAATTGACCAGGATATTATGTTTGACACGCGGGGCGGCCCGATCAGCCAGGGTGAGCAATTTTTGTGCTACAGAGAGCAATTCGCGACGCTTGAGTGGTCGGGGCAAAACAGCATCACATCCGGCTTGCCAACACTGTTCAATAATTTCTACCTTATCGTTGGCGACCAGAATCACCGGAGTGGTAAACAGTAGCGGATGATTCTTGAGCAGCCGACAACCGGTGATGCCATCCTGACCCGGCATTTCCGCATCCATAATGATAAGATGCGGGCGGATTGCTGTCGCCACGCGAATGGTTTCAGCTACTGTCCGGGCCGTGGTCAGCTGAAATTCGTTACGATTAAAATAATTTTTAGCAATGGTCCGCAGTAACGGAACATCATCAACGATCAAAATTCGATACGACGAACCCATCTAATATCTCCACAAACTGTTCAATTCTACCTTATGCGTGTCTTCTGAATCAGAAATTGATCGGCCAGAACCAGCGCGGCCATCCCCTCAACAATCGGCACCGCGCGGGGCAAAACACATGGGTCGTGGCGACCGGCAGCTTCTAACGTCACCTTGTTACCGGCAAAGTCGACCGTCTCCTGCGGTCGGCCGATCGTTGCCGTCGGCTTGAAGGCGACCCGGAAGATAATTGTTTCACCATTGGAGATCCCCCCTTGAACACCGCCGGAGTGGTTCTTTACCGTCCCGAGCCGTTCCCCCTTTTGCACAAACGGGTCATTATGTTGCGAGCCCTTCAGTCGGGTACCGGCAAAACCGCTGCCGAGATCAAAACCTTTCACAGCCGGGATCGACAACATCGCTTGACCGAGCAGTGCTTCCAACTTATCAAACACCGGCTCACCAAGTCCGACCGGAACATTGCGACAGATACAGGTGACGATCCCCCCGAGTGAATCTTTTTCGTCTGCTGCGGCAAGAATGATCTTTTCCATCTGCCCGGCAGTAGCCTGATCAGGACAACGAACCAGTGTCTGGTCAACATCAGATCGCGTCAAGGTTTCCGGATCGATCGAAGGTGTATCAATCTCGCCGACTGAGCTGACATAGGCGACGATCTCCACTCCGCAGGTTTCACGCAGATATTTTTCAGCGATCGCGCCGGCAGCCACCCGGCCGATTGTCTCCCGGGCACTCGATCGGCCACCACCACTGGAGGCGCGTACCCCGTATTTCATCTGATAGGTGTAATCTGCATGTGAGGGGCGTGGTACGTTGCTCATCTCGCCATAATCGCCCGGTCGCTGATCCTGGTTGGCAACCGTCAAGGCAATCGGTGTACCGAGTGCAACACCGGCTTCGATACCGGAGAGGATTACAACCTGATCCACTTCATCGCGTGGCGTCGACAGTCGGCTTTGCCCCGGACGCCGCCGATTCAATTGCTGCTGAATGTCACTCTCAGACAGTTTCAGTCCCGGTGGGCAACCGTCAATAATAGCGCCGACCGCGGCACAATGCGATTCACCGAATGTCGTAACACGAAAAATGGTTCCAAAAGTACTAGACACAATCAACACTCCTGAACAAAGAATATAATAATAAAACAAGCAATAAGACTGAGTAAAAATGGCATCCTGCAGGGCGATTGTTATTCAACTTTTAATAATAGGCTAGCAGCCTGTCGGACTTACCGGACCGAAGTGAAAATTTGACGTTTGAGAACAGATTTTAGCTCATTTGCAGCCTCATAGCCATAGCTATGGGGCAAAAAGGAGTTGAAATATGAGCCAAACGATCGAATTTACAGCCGGTGCATGGAAAGTCTGACAGGCTGCTAGTCATCCCGATTGGCACAAGGCTGATCTGTAGGCCTAGCAGCCTGCCGGACAATCAGGGCTGCTAGAGGTAAGTCAACAGCAGCAGATTGCCCAGGCCGATCAGAAAACCGAGCAGCGCACCGAACATATTAATATATTTGAACTGCTCCTGCATAATGCCCAGCAGCAGATCTTCAACGTCGAGCAGATCAAGAGCATTCACCTTGTCCTCGACCATCTGTTTAATGTTCAACGCGGTCAACAACGGAGGAACCTCACGTCGCAACAACTCCGAAACCTGACGATAGACCCCGGCATTCAGCTCTTCGCACACATCGGCCGGAAACCGTGCCGATAGTTTACCAATCGGCCTGCCCAGCAAGCCGCGCAGCGGCTCATTGATTGCATTACTGATCAACGCCACCGTCGCCGGCTCACGCAGTAGACTCAACAATCGATTCGAGATTTCCGTGACCACCCGCTCTTGCCCGCCATCCGGCAACAGCTGGTCGAGCAGCGAACCAAACGACCGATCCTTGGTCGCCTGAGTAGCTCGATCACAAAGTCCGAGGACCGCTTCAACCGTCCGCCGGCTCTGCACCAGGGTGATGACGCGCTGTTTCAGAAAACAGCGCATCCCATCGACCTTGTCGTACGGCAGCTTTTCAACAATCTCCGCCAACGGACGATCAAGAAACGCCTCGATCCTGACCCGTAGCAGAGCCGTAATTTCTGCCTGAGTCTTCTCTTCGCGCAACCAGCGGGCAATCTCTTCACTGATCTGATCGAGCACCACCGGAATCTTGGCGTCGAGTTGCTCCATGTTTAAAAAGCCACTCAACAACCCGGTCAAACCGCCGAGCGAATCAAGAAAACTGCGAATTCCGTCCTGTATCTTCAACAGCAGACGCTGGCGGAAATCCGGGTCGTACAACATACCGCCAAATTTTTCCAACAGCGGCGGCACCTCTTTTTCAAGTTGCGCCAACAGCGCCTCAACCAAATCGTCCGGCAGAAGTTGTCGCATCGGCTGGTCAGAGCGCAACAGCCGATCGGTCCGCTCATCGACAAACGTGCCGATTGATTCAAGCAGCATTGGCGAGCTGAACAACGTGCTAAGACGGTTATCGAGATGACTTCTGAAGCGGTCGTACTGCTCAGGCAGCAGACAGCTTTCCAGATCGCAAACCAACAGCTTATCTAATTTACTCCGGATAAACTGATCAAATTGAGTCGCGAAGCTGGCGCTGTTCAGGTACTCACTGCAGGCTGTGGCGAGTCTCTGCGCCAGACGTTCCATCAGCTCATCGAACCGGGCTGAAAATGCATCAGGCACCAGCTCCTGCACGGTGCCGAGATCGCGATCGAGAAACAACACCAGCTTGTCGGAGACTGCGAGCTTAAGCTCCCGGCGAAAGGCATCACCTTCCAGGGTACGAACCACATCATCGGTCGTCAGCAGATGGCTACCGACCATCTCACCCATCCGGGAAGCGAGATCATGCCGCCGTGAAGGGATAACTCCGGGTGTCAACGGCAACCGGATACCGAACAGATGCCAGGGTCGCAACGGCCGAAACAACATACGAATCGCTACATAGTTGGTGACATAACCGATCACCCCGCCAAGCAGGGGTGGAATGATATATGGGAGCATCGTCGACAGGGTCATTTTTCAATCCAAAGGGCTATAAATAAAAACCGTATGGCTAAGCAAAAACATCGTCCGGCAAGGCTTTATGCTTTTTCAGGGGTGAAGACATACACCAGTATGTCGAAGGCCTGAAAAAGTATTATAACGCAGGAGGGCGATATTTTTTGCGACGCCATACTTGACAAGGTATATTCTCAAGCCAATAATACGCTCACTTTATCAGGAGCTGACATGAATGATCATCTGTTACGCATAACCTCACGGGACGGTAGCCTGCGTGCCGTTGCGGCCGTCACCACCGGACTATGTGAAACTGCCCGCCAACTGCATGAAACAGATCCTACTGCCACGGTTGCGCTGGCACGTGTGGTCACCGGAACAGCCCTGCTTGGCGCGATGCTCAAAAACGACCAACGCCTGGCCATGATTGTTGAAGGGAACGGACCGCTACAGAAACTGCATGCCGAAACTGACGCTGCCGGTCATGTCCGTTGTTCAATAAAACAACCGCTGGCCGGGCTGCCGCCGCGTAATAACCGCTTCGATGTTGCCAACGCCATCGGGCAGGCCGGCTTCCTCAGCGTGATCAAAGATCTCGGACTGAAAGAACCTTATCGGGGCACGGTCCAGTTGCAGACCAGTGAAATCGGCGACGATATCGCTTACTACCTGACCACCTCTGAGCAGATTCCCTCTTCGGTAGCCCTCGGGGTCAGCCTCTCTGCAGAGGCCACTATTCAAGCTGCCGGCGGGTTGTTGATTCAGGCCTTGCCCGGTTGCGACGAAACCCTGCTTGACAGCGTCGAGTCACGACTAATCGCCATGCCCTCCATCTCCGAGCAACTACAGGCCGGCAACACACCGGCACAGATAATATCGAGTGTTTTTGGCGAGATCCCTTTTACCGAACACCAACAGCTGCCACTCACCTTCCGTTGTAATTGCAGCCGCAAACAGGTAGCCGGCATTCTGCTTGCCCTCGGACCGGAGGAACTACGAGCCGCTGCAGCCGGAGATGAAAACGTGGTGATTACCTGCGAGTATTGCCGTAAAACCTACAACTTCTCACCGGAAGAGGTTGCCGAACTCCTTAATTGAAAACGAATTTCCAACGGCGCACCGGCACTCTCATCGACAACCAACTGCAACCGCTCTGCAGTCACGCCACGATTCAGGAACAACCGCTGCAACAACTCCCGGCGCTTTTCCGCCAGAGTCCGATCATAATCTCCAGCGTGTCCGGAAGAGCGGACCCTGGCCTCACCGTAAATCGCTTCAGATTGCAACATCCAGTTCATCAACGGCTCGAGGACTTCCATCCCGCCGGGAAACGGTAGCACCGCCCCCGGTGCAAACAGCACATCTCCCGGATAAGCCACGGTCATACTGTTCAGGTCAACTACGGCTCCGGGCAGCGTCAAAAGCTGCTGATTCAAAGCCTCTACGTCGACCTTACTTGTGCCTGGACCGGTGGCGGCAACACACCCGCCCAATACGAAGGCGCACAAAATCAGCAATAGTTTTTTATAAAGAGTCTGTTTCATGATGGAAGAATTATAGCAGAATCATTGTGACAACAACAGTCGCTTAGTTTTTAGCTATTGGTGCGTTGGTGACGGAAAATACCGGGTGATCACGCAGGCTGTCAATCAGGTACGAAGCGACCAGACCATTGAGCAGGCCAGCCAGAATTGAAAACAGGGTCATAAGCGGCAACAACGTCCACAGGCTTTCATGCCTGATCAGAACAAGCCAGGCACAAAAAAACTGTCCCATAGTATGCCCGACCGCGCCAAGTACTGAGACACCAACCGGGCCGATACGAGGCCCAGCCAGCTGCCGACTACCAGTCATCACAGCTGTAGCCAGCACACCACCGGCGAGTGACAGGAGAAACCGGGGTGACAGAAAGGATCCGAGAATAATAGAGCCGACCACGATCCGCGTCAAATTGACGCTCCAGGCCGCGCGGCCATCAATCAAAAACAGGGCCAGCAGGGCGACGATATTAGCCATGCCAAGACGAAACCAGGGGGTTGGCGATGGCAGCAGGAACTCCAGCGCATGCAGTGCGATCGCCATCGCCGCAAACAGCGCCAACAGCAAACGACGCCGTGCCCGCTGTAACCGGAACGGATCAACGGCTGAGGACATCATAGCCGACCTCGCTTTGTGACAACGTTCCAGGAATCATCAGCAAAATCCGGTTAGGTACACAGGCGATAATTTCCCCCGAATGACGAATTGTTCCCATGCCGATACAAATCTTGGCCCGACAGGGTGACGCAACCACCCGTGCGCCGCCATCATGCAACAACAACTCCGTATCACCCAGGGGACCGGGCAACAGTACAGTCTGCTCCGAACCGAGCCGGGCCCGAAAGAAAATTTCGCCATTGCGCTCAGCCACCAGCCATCTACCGGGACCGGCCGTTTGCGACCGCCACAGGCCGAGCAGACAAAACAGCAGCAAGAGCAGCACAATCCAGCGATCAAGCAGGGTCAGACGTAACCAGAGCTTCTTCAAGGCCATTGCAATATCTCCTGCAACCCCTTAGTCATTACCGGTCGACCATCAGCGGCAATGATCAGCCCTTCGACTCCGGGTTGTGCAGTCAGCAACGCCAGCCCTGCTTCGGGACCGAGGACAAACGCCGCCGTCGCCAGAGCATCAGCCAGTGCGGCGCTATCTGCAACCACGGTCACCGATTGACAACCGTCGGCCGGATAGCCACTCCG
The DNA here is from genome assembly GCA_030591795.1 of Desulfuromonadales bacterium. The sequence continues at coordinate 9,417 of JAUVAJ010000014.1, forward strand.
GGCATCAAGGATATGATGATATCTCTGCCCTTCGATTTCAATAGACCGCTCATAGTCGCCCGAGGTAACCACCGCCCGGTCAGACAGTTCAAGCCTGACCAGCACCTCACCCGGTCGGCGTGGATGCTGAATGCCGATTCGCCACGGACGACCGCGATGATCACCGATCAAGCGCAAATCACCGCCGGCATTGACCGTAGCGTGCTTGACACCGGCCTGCATGAGGATAGCAACCGCCCGATCGACCGCATACCCTTTGGCCACCCCACCCAGATCAACCTCCAACCGGGGATGACTCTTGACCACGCGCCCTTGTTGCAGCGAAACATCATCTGGACCTACGCCTTGCAGAGCAGCTGCAATCTCCTCTGCCTCCGGCAGTCGCGGCTCTCCTGCGGCAAAACCCCAAAGCCGAATAAGGCGCCCCAGACCAAGATCGAAAGCACCGTTACTTACCGCCGCCACCTCTTGGCCGATAGCAATCACCTCAAGCGTCTCACGGCTTGGTGCAACAGACTCATCCGGCAATGATAATCTGGAAATTTCACTGTTTGATCGGTGCGGGGAGAGTAGCTCTTCGAGGCGGGCCATCTCGGCAAAAACCTGATCGACAGCCGGTTGGAACCGGTCAGCATCGTCAGCCAGCACCCTGATTTCAACCACGGTGCCCATCAGCATCCGGGTGCGAATCAGCTGCTGTGAATCGCTGGCCAGTTTCGGCATGGTCAGCCAGAGCAGAGCCACACCCATAACCGTCAGCAGGATGGAAAGACGCCGGGACACAGTCAGTCTGCCTCTCGAGCCTCGACAATTTCGCCGATCAGATCATATTCGGAAGAGTCAGTAATCCGTAGCGCCACGATATCCCCGACATCCGCCTGACCAGCCGTAATATATACCTGACCATCAACATCCGGCGCCTGGCGAACACTGCGTCCGCGCAGTAGCAGTTCAGTCTCTTCACTGAAACCTTCAACCAGCACCGGCTCAACCCGGCCAAGCAACTCGCGATTTTTGCGAAATGAAACCCGACTCTGCGCTTTCATCAGCTTATGATAACGGGCGCGCTTTATCCGGACCGGCACCTGATTCTGCAACTCGGCAGCCGAGGTCCCCTCTTCCCGGGAATAACGAAAAACGCCGACCCGTTCAAAATGGCCTTCGTTGACAAAGGCGAGGAGCTTATTAAACTGGGTATCGGTTTCCCCGGGGAATCCGACGATCAGCGACGTGCGTAGGGTTACATCAGGCAGACGCTGGCGAATGCGCTCAATCAGTTGTCGAATTGCTGCTTCATCCACCCGCCGACTCATCAGGGTGAGGATTTCATCGTCTATATGCTGTAGCGGCACATCGAGGTAGTTACATATTTTCTCCTCGGCGGCAATCAGGTCGAGCAATTCGTCGGTGATGCCATCCGGGTAGGCATAAAGCAAGCGCAGCCACTGTAATCCCTCGATTTTGACCAATTCACGCAACAGTGCAACCAGCTGACTGCTGCCGCTGCTGTCGACGCCGTAGGCGGTCACATCCTGGGCAATCAAATTGATCTCTTTCACCCCTTCTTCGACCAGCCGCTTTACCTCGGCGACCACCGAAGCGATCGTGCGCGAACGCAGCACTCCACGCACCTCGGGAATCACGCAGAAAGAACAGCGATTGTCGCACCCTTCGGCGATCTTGACGTAGGTGGAATAAAATGGAGAAGAGCGCAGGCGCGGGGTATCATGATCATACAGGTAGTCCGGAGTGCCGATCGCCTGCAGCGATGCAGCGGTATCCCGACTCTCGAGAATTTCGACAATGCGCGGCGCATCTCCGGTACCGATAAACAGGTCGACTTCCGGCAGTTCATTGGCCAGCTCGTCCCGATAACGTTGCGGCATGCAACCGGCTACAACCAGCAGACGACACTTGCCGGTCTCTTTATGTTCGGCAATATCGAGAATGGTTTCGACCGATTCTTCTTTGGCTTCATCGATAAACGAGCAGGTATTGACTACAATAATATCCGCGCTCGCCTCATCGGTGGTAATTTCGTAACGGTCAGCCGGCAGATGACCGAGCATGACTTCGGCATCAACCAGATTTTTGGCACAGCCGAGGCTGATCAGACTGACTTTCTGTTTTTTCACGTGCAACCGATCCTTTCCAAGGAGACTGTCTGACTATATAGTCTGTAAGCCCGTAATATGTAGCACAAAAATGCCCCGGAGCAAAGTGTGCCGGGGCATTTATTATCAAAACTGTGTCGAGGGTCAATACCGCATCTGGCTACCTGGCGGCCTGACCACTTCAACCCCCGCAGGCAGAATGTAATTAAAGAAACTGTCGCTCATACCACGATTGACCCGCATCCGTGGCTGGTCAAACACAACCAGGGTAGTGTTGTCGTTCGGATCTACAGCCAAGGTCGAGATGATCGGAAAATATTGGCCGGTAATATTCCTGAGCGTGTAGTCTTGTACCGCCCAGCGACTCACCACCACGGTCAAACTCCGGATCGTCGATGTGGTGCGGCGCGGAGTCAAGTACAGGATGTAGTTGCTGTCTGCGTCACGATTCGGGTTGGCCCAACGGATCAGGAAATCGCGAGAAAGGTTGCCCAACCCGGTCAGAAAAGTCAGAGGGCTATCGGGTTGTGCCTCCGAAACCTGTTCCAGCTCAGTCTGGATCACCTGATTATTCTCCGGGATGTAAACCCAGAAGGTTCTGCCGTTGGAAACGATCTCCTGGCGGGTCGGAAAATCATATTCCCAGCGAAAACTGACCAGCGGCACCCGATCGGCAACCGGACGGTCAAACTTGAGCATCACCCGGCCGGAGCCTTCCTGAGCCCGGTCGAGCGAGGCGATGGTTGACACCTGGGTGAATTGGGTCTCGATATCGTGAATCGCTTCGGCATCCGGGGTGTCG
>JAUVAJ010000207.1 GCA_030591795.1 Desulfuromonadales bacterium
ACCGACCGCTAATCTCGATGCCCATACCACTCGTGACCTGCTCGACATCATGCAACATCTGAATGAAAAGGAAGGCGTAACTTTTATCTTTTCGACCCATGATCCACGGGTGATTGAACGGGCCAAACGGGTGATCGTCTTTGAAGATGGTCGAGTTAAAGAGGATCGGACGCAGTGATTTTTCCACGGGCTGCAATTATACTCATCGGACTTATGTTGCTGGCTACAACCGTTGCCGCACAGATCCCCGGCACTAAACCGCAGAGTCCACTCAGCTTCGGCGGCTACGTCAAGCTCCTCTCCTCAGTCAGTATCCCGCAGACTGGTGACAAGTTCTACGACCAACTACTGCACCAACGCTTCAACCTCGAATACCGCTTGCCGGACAACTTCAGCTTTGCCGTCGGCATGCGCAATCGCCTGTTTTATGGCGACAGTGCAGAACTACCCAACTACGACAAACTGATCGGCTTCGATCCCGGCTACTGGGATCTGTCGTGGAACTGGCTCGATAGCGGCCGCTGGCTCGGCAACACCACGCTTGATCGACTCTATGTCGATTGGCAGCCGACCGACTATCAGCTACGCCTCGGCCGGCACCGGATCGCCTGGGGAGTGACCACCCTGTGGAATCCGAACGACCTGTTCAACGCCTACTCGATCTACGATATCGACTATGAAGAGCGACCCGGAACCGACGCCATGCTCCTCGGCCAGACCCTCGGTTTCGCCTCGGCAGTTGAGGCGGTCTGGGCTTTCGCCGATGACTGGGACGGCACCAGTCTGGCTACACGCTACCAGTTCAACACCAGTGGCTACGACGTTCAACTGCTGGCCGGCAAGAACCGTATCGATCTGGTCGCAGGTCTCGGCTTCGCCGGCAATATAGTCGGCGCCGGCCTGCGCGGTGAATTGAGTTACTTCTCCCCCTACGTCACCGAATGGCAAGGCGAAACTGTTCAACGCTCCACCGTCGCCACCATTGAGGCCGACCACACCATCCCCGGCTGGCGTAACGGCATGCTCAAAGCGGCCCTGCTCTATATCAGCAATCCGGTTAACCCCGGCAACGCTCTGATCTACCTCAACCGCCCGCTCACCGCCCGCTCCTTGAGTTTCACCCACTGGACCGGTTATGGTGAATTCGGCTTCGATATCACCGCCCTGAGCCGCCAGACCATCGGCACCAGCCTCTACGACGATGGCTCCTGGTATCTGCTCGCCGGTAACTCGATCTCTCTGTCGGACAACTGGGAGTTACTAATGGTCTGGCAGCATTTCGACGGCAAACCGGGTAGCCTGTTTGGTGACAGCCCATCAGATCTGGTATTTGGTAGAGTGCGCTGGAGTTTTTAACTGAGACTTCAGCTTACTTATTATCAAATCTATCAACCTGTTTATCCCCTTCACTCAGGCAAAGGGGTCTCAACTTGGTATATGATAATTTATGTAGTTCTATCCCTTTGTGACAGCCTATGTTTATATTTATCAAATTTTCCTTCTTGCCCTTCTTTTACCGCCCAGCGGTGAATTTCATTCAAATCTATTTTATTACAGCTCGCAACGCTTACTGCCTGCTCGAGACATTGCATATCGTCCCAGTGGAAGAAAGCAGCCAAACGATCTTTAATGCAATCAGTTGGAGATAGAATTCTGAGTTGACCAGTTTCAAATGTCATTTCAACAATAGCGGATGGTGGCTCATTGCCAACGGCCAGAGGCCCGCTTGGGAATTCCAGAAAAACTCCGTTGCCGGGTGTTGGAAATATCGATTTTGTTCGTTAAATCCGATCTCCTCAAGAGCCTTAACTAATTTTCCTCGTCCAGCCGTAAGCGTTTCGATAAAATCAAGATCATAGGAAACGAAATCACCGTCCGTATAAATCGACACACATCCTCCACCGGTCAGCGTGACGTCGATATCTTTATTTTTCAGGTGAGAACATACGTACGCTGCCAACTCCCCCATCGTCATGGCCTTGATACTTTTCATAATGGCTTACCTTTTCGTCTCGGACGTCGCCTGTCCATAAATAATCGGTCCCGTTCACGCTCCGGGTAAAAGGTGAGAGCTTTATCCAGCAACGCAGTTAATTCATCCAACATTGGATACCGTGGGTTAAACGCATAAAGCCGAGTACGACCGACCATTCTGCTGTAGAGAATACCTCCCTCTTCCAGTCTCTCCATTTGCTTCTGGATTGGGCTCAAACCAGTCTTGTAGTATTCAGCAATTTCTCGAGGATAACTTTCTCCTCGTGCTTGGAGATAAAACAAGACTTTTTCGCGGTTTGCAGCCCCAAATAATGGTTCTAACATAACTCCTCCATTGACCTATATCATAGGTTGCATGACCTATATTACAGGTCAATATAACAGAAAAGGAATTGGTCGGCAAATACATAATTAAAGCGGCAACGGAGACGTTGTTGGTAATTCTTTTAAAACTTCAAGGTGGGAAGGCCCTCCATGAGCAACAGAACAGATTAACCGTATACGCATAAATTTGACCATCCGATTTCAATCAGCTACATTGATAAAAGTTTTTTTGTGTAGATACATATAAATCTGTTGTCTCGTGCGGATTTACCGCCGTAACAACAACAGACTAACAACAAGGTGGTTTTCCACCAGTCAGCCACGCTGACGTGCAGAAATAGATAAACTGAGCAAAACAAGGGAACCTATTTTGGGTGTGAAAATGCAGGACAAAACCTTTACCCGGTTCGCCAGTTTTTACTGGCAATGTGTCTTTATGTTTACACTGCTGGTGTTTTTCAGTTGTTTTGCCACTTGGTCGATTTTGTCGATGACGCAGCGGGCAGAAGAGAAATTTCGACTCGAAGCGCTGACCAACTGTAAGGTTCTCGAAGTGGCGATCGCTGACACTATTTCGCAGCATCTCGGCTATGCAGGGATTCAAAGTCGAATCGAAGACCTGATTGAAAATGACCATCGTATCGTCCGCCTGAGTTTCATCGCCCGCGCCCAGGATAACGCCTATTACCACGTAGCCAGCAGTCTCGACTCCCGCATCGGAAAACCGGCACATAAGGAAGACCTTGAGGTTATCGCCTCGGGTGAGGTGGTAATCCTGGAGGAGGACTACGCGGATGTTGGTGCCCTGGATATCACGTACCCGGTGCATGGTCCGGACGAAAATATCATCGGCCTCATCGGCTATACTGTCAGTCGCGGGGAGGCGTCCAAAGAGCCGGTCATTCTGGTATTTGCCGCTATTCTGGTCATTTTACTGCTGTTTTTTAATTTTGTGTACCATCTGCGGCGTAGTTTCAATGAGATCAAGCGGCATCAGGCAACGGAGCAGGCGCTACGGGATATCGATCGGATGAAAAACCAGTTCATCTCCACCGCCGCCCACGAACTGCGGACACCGTTGAGTTCGGTTTTGGGGTTTGCAGAGCTGCTGCTTAATCCTGAAACCATCAACGGTATCGACAAAGAAAAACAGCGGGAATTTCTGGAGATCATATTCACCAAGACCGAAGCGTTATGCATGATAATCGATGATCTGCTGGATGTGAGTAGAATCGAATCGGGGAGCCAGATACCTCTAAAGAAACAACCGTGCAATATTGGTGAAATAATTCAAAAGGAAGTAGATAACTTCCGAATTCATTCCCCCGGGAACCCATTTGAACTATCCCTTACAGAAAGCAATGGAGCCGAAATCTGGGCCGACCGGAATAAAATAATGCAGGTGCTGGAAAATCTTTTCAGTAATGCCATAAAGTATTCAGCTGACGGAGAGAGTACCTGCGTAACCGGAGGCGAGACTGATAACGGTTACCGGTTTACGGTAACCGACAAAGGTATTGGCATGACACCGGAGCAGATTGAGCATGTGTACGACAAATTCTACCGCGCCGATTATAATAACACCGCTGTTGGTGGTCTCGGGCTGGGGATGAATATTGTCCATCACATTATCGAAAGCCACGGTGGTAATATCCAGGTGGCCAGCGAGCCGGGCCGAGGAACTGTTGTGACGGTCGACTTGCCGTTCGGCAAGCCGAAACAATTTATCCCGTAAACGTAAAATTGTCAGGGATGGCAAGGAACAAAAGATGTACTGAAACTACATAATACGGCCGAGAATTAAATTCAGTGTTTATTTGTAATACTTCATTTCTGAAGTTCACGCCTCTCATCCGCCTGCTACAATCTGTCTGATTCCATCGGCAATAAACTGAATCGACAGCGCCGCCAGAATTACACCGAGCAGACGACGCAGGATGTCGTCACCGGTACGACCGATCACCTTTTTTATTCGGTTAGATGCGATCAGTGCCGCGTAGGTGCAAAG